>JAICPP010000192.1 GCA_025929805.1 Gemmatimonadales bacterium
CTGGGGGAGCTCATCGAGCCGGTACTGGCGCAGGAGCCGGCCGACCGGGGTCACCCGGGGATCCTGCTGCTGAGCCCAGACGGCGCCGCTGTGGTGCTCGGCATCCACCCGCATCGTGCGGAACTTGTAGATGGTGAAGGGGCGTCCGCCGAGGTCGCGCTCCCGCCGGTGGTTCTGATTGGGATCCAGGGGAAGCCGGCGATCCAGCCCCACCCGAGTCTGGGTATACAATACCGGCCCCGGTGACGTGAGCCAGACCAGCAATCCGATCAGCACGAGGAGGGGGAACAGCAGTATCAGCCCGGCGAGCGACAGGACGATGTTGAGCACGCGGTGGATCAGCCGGTGGGCTCCGCTCGCCCGATCACCGGCGACGTAACCGGCCCGGGCCGGCCAATCGCCGCTCCAAAGCTTCTGGATGGTTGGGATTCCGCCGCCCGCTCCCGCCCGTTCGACCAGAGACTCCATCCAGCGCATCACGAGAGTATTCCGGAAGGAGATAGTGCAAGGAGTTGCCTGCTACCGAAGCCTGCTCGAGCACGATCTATGCCCGCCAACCCCGGCCCGTACTAGGTCAAGGAGTGTAGGTGCAAGACCTTACTTGGTAAGGAAATAGGCAGGGATGGCAGCGAGCGATCTGAGAGGGAAAGCGCCTCCGGCCGTGTAGTAGTTCATCAACACGGTTCGTCCGGTGCTACACGACTAGGCTCGAAGGGCCCACCAGCGAACGAGCAGCGTGGTGCCCAGAGCCAGCAGCAGGTGCACGGCCCCGGGCTGGGGACCGAGGCCAAAGGCCAGCACTCCCCAGACGACGAGCGAAGCTAGAGCCAGCAGCAGGGTGATCATCGCGTATTCGTGTTCTCGGTTGACGGTGTAGGAGGCCGCTTCTATCTTAATCGCGAGTGGGCGGTAGCGGGGAGCCACATTATTGAGCCAACAGGTCCGATGATGGGCCCACATGCTGTGGCCGATGTCATGCCCCTCGGGGGAAGGCAGACGTTATGGTGAGGGTGCCAAGCTTTCTCATTGGGCTTCAATAATCCTCTCCGTTGCCGTTTCACTCCAGCGCCGGTCTTTCGAGATCGGCGTTTTTTTGTAGGAGTCACGAATCACGAGTCGCGTTAACGAGCTAGGAGCGGGTCCATGGACCAAGTAGTATTCTATTTCATGTGCCATGGCATCCAGCCTCCGACGGTCGACTCGCGACTCCCGACTCCCGACTAAGATGCCCCGTTGCGCCGTCACCCGCCGGGTGCACTTCAACGCCGCCCATCGTCTCTTCAATCCGCGGTTCTCGGAGGAGTGGAACCGAGACACCTTCGGGGAGTGCAGCAACCCGAACTTCCACGGCCACAACTACGAGCTGGAGTTGACGGTCGAAGGGGAGATTGACCCGGACACGGGCTATGTCATGGATCTGAACAAGCTCAGGGATCTGGCTCAGGATCGGCTGCTCCGGCATCTCGACCACAAGAATCTCAACCTGGATGTCCCCTGGTTTCGAACCTTGATCCCCACCTCCGAGAACATCGCGTTGGTCTGCTGGCGGGAGTTGCGAGCGGGTGTGCCTTCTCACCTGGCTCTTCGCCTCCGACTCTGGGAAACCCCGAGGAACTATGTCGACTACCAAGGTGACTGAGGGCACACCGCCCAGGCCCGAGCGAACCCGCCTGACGCATCCGGAACAGCCGTCGCCGCAGCAGGAGCCGTTCGCGGAAAAGGTGCGCGACATCCTGGTCGCGATCGGCGAGGAGCCCGGCCGCGAAGGCCTGGTCAAGACGCCCGAGCGAGTGGAGCAATCCCTGCGCTTCCTGACTCAGGGCTACTGGATGACGGTCGAAGAAGTGATCGGGGACGCGGTGTTCGAGGAGTCTCACCAGAGCATGATCATGGTTCGCGACATAGAGGTCTATTCCCTCTGCGAGCATCACATCTTGCCGTTTTTCGGTCGTGCCCACGTGGCCTACATCCCGAACGGCAAGATCCTGGGTCTCTCCAAGGTAGCGCGGATCGTGGACGTGTTCGCCCGCCGACTCCAGGTGCAGGAACGGATGACCGATCAGATTGCCGATGCGATCATGGATGTGCTGAAGCCCACCGGCGTGGGCGTGGTGATCGAAGCGGCTCACTTCTGCATGATGATGCGAGGCGTCGAGAAGCAAAACTCCCGCGCGGTGACGAGCGCGTTGCGCGGCATCTTCCGGGATGATTCGAAGACGCGCGACGAGTTCCTCCGGCTGGCACATGGCGGCCGACTACCCGAGTGAGTCTGCTCCAAGGTCAAGTCGCACTGGTAACCGGAGCATCGCGGGGAATTGGAGCAGCCGTCGCCGAGCGGTGTGCAGCGGAGGGCGCCCGCGTTGTTCGCGTGTCGCGCACGTTAAGGTCGAACAGGCGGGGGAACCTGCACGATCTCGCGTGCGATCTGACGGACTGGGATCAGGTCAGCCGCTTAACCTCCGTAGTGCTGGATCAGTATGGGCCGCCTGATATCGTCGTGAGTAACGCCGGCGCCTTCCTTCTCCGGCGGCTCGAGGCCACCCAGGCCGAGGAGCTCGACCATCAGCTCGCGGTCAATCTCAGAGCATCCTTTGCGGTGGCCAAAGGGTTTCTTCCGGCGATGAGAGAGGCGGGGCGGGGCAGCTTCATCACGGTAGGGAGCGTGGCCGATCACGTGGGTTTTCCGGAGAACGCGGCCTATGCCGCCAGCAAGTTCGGGCTCCGCGGCCTCCATGAAACCCTGCTGCAGGAATATCGCGGGACCGGCGTGCGGCTCTCGCTGGTCTCTCCCGGCCCGACCGATACTCCGGTGTGGGATCCCTTCGATCCCGATCGTCGCGAAGGATTCACCCCGCGGGCCGGCATGCTCCACGCCGAAGACGTGGCCGAAGCGATCCTCTTCGTGGCCACCCGCCCGCCTCGGGTTCACATCGATTGGCTCCGCCTAGGCCCACTGCAGCGATGAGCCGCAGAAGAACGCAGATCGACGCAGATTATTGCAATGAGACTGGTAGAATCGCCTCCTTCTGCTGATGATGAGCGATGGTCAAGTACTCACCTGAAGATTTTGGGAGCGAGAAGATGCCGCCCCGGAAGAACAACTCTGCGTTGATCTGCGTTCCTCTGCGGCTTCCCTTTGCTGTTGCCGTACTCGCAGCGCTGAATTCTTCGACCCTAAGCGCCCAGAGCCCGGGCTTGCCGCCGCTGCCGGATAGCGCCGGGTGGGGAGTGCACGTGCTCGCGGTGGCCCGAGACCCGCAGGGGTCTATCTGGGTGGGGACCTACGGGAAGGGGATCTACCGGCTGCCGCTCGGGGCAGAGACCTGGCAGTCGATTCACCACGACACCACCAGCCCATCGATCTCCTGGGATTTCGTTCACGCGCTCGCGTTCGGATCGCGGGGAGAGATCTGGTACGGCACGGTAGGGAACGGCTGGGGGCTCTCAACCGATGGAGGTTCCAGCTGGAAGAACTGGACCTTCAAGGAGCTCGGTCCCCAGTGGCAGTACGTGGCTCCCTCGGGCATCGTGGTGCGGGGCGACACCACCGTGATTGCCACGGCCGACGGGCTTCAGGTCACCCTCGATAACGGTGGCAAGTGGACCGCGCTCTCGGATGCGGTGGGCCCACCGGCCCGCGGACCAGCCGACACTGTGTTTTCGATTCTGGCGAGCGAGTACGTCCGTCGGGCCGCGGCCGACCGGCGCGGCTGGACGGTCGCCACCTTGCGGGGCAATCAGCGGCTTCGGCGAGAGGCAACCGGATGGAAAGGGGAGAAAATCGCCGCCGCGGCCTTCGCGCCGGCCAACGCACTGCTGATAGGCCGGCAGCTCATCCGGGGCACTCAGTGCGGGTTGCGGCCGGTCGCCGACACCTTACCCTGTCTCCGCCAGGCGGCGCCTGCGGCCGACGCGCCCAAGACACCGCTCACGATCTGGTTCCGCCGGCCGATCGCTCCCACCGACAACAGCTTCATCGATCAGACCTACCGCTACGGCTCGACCATGGGCGGAAACTTCCAGCAGCATCAAGGGGTCGAATTCAACAATCCCGATGGTACCCCGGTGTATGCCATTGCCTCGGGCCGAGTGGTCTACGCGGGTCCGGCGGAGCAGGGGGCTCTGACCGTGACGATTCGGCACGACACCACCGTGAGCGCGCGGGGCAAGCGGTATCGGCTGTACTCATCCTATTACCACAACTCCGCCCTCGTCGCCAAGCTGGGCAAGCGAGTGACCAGGGGATCGCTGATCGCGCGAGTGGGGAATACCGGCAGGGCCACCAACGATCACCTTCATCTGGAGATCTCCGCCTCTACCACCGATTCGATCGGTGCGATCGTGGATTCGACTCAACGCTTCCCGCCCCATACCACCAATCCCGAGCTCTGGATCGAGCCGCTCACCGGAACCGGCATCATCGCGGGCCAGGTTCTCGACGGAGCCGGCTCGCCCATTTCTCAGGCGCGGGTCTATGGCATCGTCAAGCCGGAGCCAGCTGAAACGCCGTTCTCGTTCGCGGAGACCTACGGCGACAAGGCCCACCCGCACCCGCTTTACGGTGAGCACTTCGCTGTGAGCGACGTACCACCCGGCACCTACGTCCTGGGCACCGAGATCGAGGGCAAGAAAATCTTTCGGACGGTGATGGTCGAGCCGGGGAAGTTGAGTTGGGTGGTCTTCAAACCATGACTTTTCGCTCCTACCATGTTCATCGAACTTACCGACCTCCTGCGCTGCCCCGCCGACCACCTGGAGAGCTACCTCGTACTCCTCCCCGACGTGATGGAAGACCGCTCGGTCAAGAGCGGCGAGCTCGGCTGTCCCGTGTGCAGTTGCACCTACAAGGTGGTGAATGGCGTCTTCGAGGCGGGCGGAGCACCGCTGCCGCCCGCCTCTGCGCCGAGCGCCTTGAGCGCCGAGGCGATCACCGTCCTGGCTGGATTGTCCGGTCCGGGTGGCTACATGGCCCTGGTCGGCAGGGTCGCTTCACTCTGGAAAGAGGTGGCTCAGCTCAATCCTGGTGTGGTCCTGGTGGGCATCAACCCTGGCAGTGAGGTCGACCATGCTCCCCAGTTCAGCGTCATCCGGGGAGGGAGCATTCCGATCAAGTCAAATGCGTTGCGGGCGATCGTGCTGGGGAAGCCTTACGCGGAGGATCCGAATTGGTTGAGTGAGGCGGCGAGGGTGGTGCTACCCGGACTCCGAATTGTCGGCGAAGGATCCGATCCGCCGCCATCACTCATCGACCTCTCAGCGAGTTCACCTGGTGTCTGGCTCGGGGTCAAGCGGCGCTAGAGCTACGGTTCTGCTTTTCCCGCTCGCACTTTTCTTTCCCAGCTTACCGCTTCCCCCTTACTAACCTTCTGCGTACAACGCCTCGATGGCGGGCCGATGATGCTGCTCCACGACCCTGCGCTTGACCTTGAGTGTCGGGGTCAACTCCCCGGCCTCGACACTGAAGTCCTTGGGCAAAAGCAACAGCCGCTTGGGGACCTCGAACTTTGCCAGGTCCCGCAGGGTAGTCCGCACCTCGCGGTCCATTTTGCTCTGCACCTCGGGCATGCCGAGTAGCGCCTCCATGCTCGGTGCCTTGATTCCCTGAGCCTCGGCCCAGGCGGTCAATGTCTCCAGGTTAGGGACCACGAGCATGATGGGGAACCGGCGCCGGTCCCCCAGCATGACGGCGTTGGAGACGAACTTGCTCGTCTTCACCATCGCTTCGATCGGCTGGGGCGCGATGTTCTTACCGCCCGCCGTCACGATCATGTCCTTCTTCCGGTCGGTGATCCTCAGGTATCCGTCATCATCCAGCAGCCCGATGTCTCCGGTGTGGAACCAGCCTTCGTGGTCGAGCGCCTCCTTGGTCGCGTCCGGCTTCTGGTAGTAGCCGGTCATGACGTTGGGTCCGCGGGTAATGATCTCCCCGTCAGGAGCGATCTTCACTTCCACGCCCGGGATCGGACGACCCACCGTGCCAAGCCGGAGATGCTGGAAGGTGTTCACCGC
>JAICPP010000222.1 GCA_025929805.1 Gemmatimonadales bacterium
AGCCCGCCGGCTCGCGCGGGCGTCGGACATCCGCCGCTGCCTTACTCAGGGCCGGCGCCGCCGCCTCGAGCACCTGGACATGATCTGGATGGACAATCAATCGGGCCAACCGCGCATGGGACTGATCGTTCCGAAGTTCCAGTCGTCTGCGGTGGCCCGAAATCGTTTGCGGCGCCGGCTGCGCGAAATCTGGCGGCGGGAGATTCAACAGCAGCAACCGCCGTGCGACATCCTTATCCGTGCCCGTCCGGAAGCGTACCGGGCCAGCTTCGACGCACTACGCGCGCAACTGCTCTCGTGGCGCGACGCGGTGATTCCCCGCGGGTGACTCTCGATGGACCAGCTGGTGCTGATTCCGCGCCGCCTCTTGAGTGCCGCTATCCGGGGATACCAGGCCTTGGTGTCGCCACTCCTGCCGCCAAGCTGCCGCTTTACTCCTTCCTGCTCTCAGTACGCATTGGAGGCCGTCCGCCGTCATGGAGCGCTCAAAGGCTCTTGGCTCGCTGCACGCCGGCTCGCTCGCTGTCATCCGTTTCATCCCGGTGGCTTCGACCCCGTTCCTTAATCCAGTGACCTGAGTCCATGGATCGCCGTACCGTCTGGGCCATTCTGCTGATGATGGCCATTGCCGTTGCACCAGCCATCCTCATGAAGAAGCCGGTCGCGCCCGAGGCGCGAGGCGGGGAAGCCGGTACGCCACGACGCGAGATAGCCGTACCCTCGGATAGCCCTCCGACATCCAGCCCGGCGGTTCGAGACAGCATTCCGGCTTCCCGGCCGGATCGCGACAGCGCCAGGGCAGCACCCTCCCCGACGACAGGGTTATCCGCTGACGATACCGTACTCGTCACCTCGCCCCTCTACCGCTACGGCATCAGCACCCGCGGTGCCCGGCTGGTCGTGGCTACGCTGCCGCGGTACCGCTCCATGGCGTCGGGTGACAGCGGCCGGTCGGCCCAGATCCTTCCTCCCGGCAACCGGCTTCTCGGCCTCACGCTGGTATTGGGTCGAGATACCATTCCGCTTGCCGACTGGCCCTTCCAGGCGTCGGCGAAAAGCCTGTCGGTGTCTCGTCCTACCCCACTCCGGCTGAGCTCGACCCGTAACGGGATCACCGTCGAGCTGATCTATACCTTCTTTCCGGACGATTACCGATTCGACGTGGCCGGCCGAGTAGCGGGTGTGGGGCCCAATGGCGGGCTCGTGCTGGTAGACATGGGACCCACGCTGGCCAACACCGAGGCCGATTCCAATGAAAATCATCGCTCCCTCGCCCTGGTGACAAAGCACGAGGACACCGAGCGACTGGACTTCGGTGGACTCGAGCGCGGCGAGTCGAAGACGGTGAGCGGCCCCCTGGAATGGGCCGCCATCAAATCAAAGTACTTCGTGACCGGAGTGCTTTCCTTCGACAGTACCGGAGGTGGAATCAGCGGCGTTACCGCCACCGGTCTACCCGGACCGGCCAAGGAAACGACTCACGCGAACATCCGTCTCAGCCTTCCACTGCCATCCAGCGGGAGCTTCGGGTTTACGGTGTATACCGGTCCCATGGAGCAGGACCGGTTGAGACGCATCGGGCACAGCTTCGATGACGTGAATCCCTATGGCTGGCCTGGCTTCCGGACCGTGATTCGTCCTCTCGCGGCCGGGGTGCGGTGGCTCCTGGTGTGGATGCACGAGCATCTGAATCTGGCTTATGGCGTGGTGCTGATCATCTTCGGCATCCTGGTGCGGATCCTACTCTGGCCGCTGAATCAAAAGGCCATGCGAGCCAACATGCAGCTCCAGGCGGTTCAGCCGCTGATGAAGGAAATCCAGGAGAAGTACAAGAACGACCCCCAGAAGGTCCAGCAGGAAATGTTCAAGCTATACAAGGAGCACGGAGTCAATCCGTTCGGGGGCTGCTGGCCCATGCTGCTTCCCATGCCGGTATTGTTTGCGCTGTTCTTCGTCTTCCAGAACACCATCGAGCTGCGAGGGACATCCTTCCTCTGGCTGCCCGATCTCTCCCGTCCGGATCCCCTCTATATCATTCCGGTCGTCATGGGCCTCTCGATGTGGGGACTGAGCAAGGTGGGGCAGATCGGCATGGAGCCCAACCCCCAGATGAAGATGATGCTCTACGTCATGCCGGTCATGATGACGTTTCTCTTTCTCAACTTCGCCTCGGGCCTCAACCTCTACTACGCGGTCAGCAATATCGCGAGCATTCCTCAGCAATGGCTGCTGGCCCGGGAGCGGCAGAAGCGTACGGCCAAGGCCATCGTCGAAGTGAAGACGCGAACGCCGGAACGCCCCGTCAAACGGGCGAAACGGAAAGCCTAGGGAGTCCAGCAACAACAGCTACCCACGCAGGGACGGCTTGCTCACCGACCCGATTGCCGCACTTGCCACACCTCCGGGCCGGTCCGCGCTGGCGATTATCCGCCTCAGTGGGGCCGGAGCTTTCGACGTCGCCGGACAGGTCATAGCCCGGTTCCAGCCCGATCCTCCCCGACGGGCCATGCTGGCTCGCTTTTGCGATTCCCAGGGCCGGCTGATCGACCGCGGCGTGTATACCGCGTACGCTGGCCCGCACAGCTATACCGGCGAGGACCTGGTCGAGCTTTCCTGCCATGGAGGCTTGCTGGTACCCAGCCGGCTGCTCTCCGCACTCTACGCAGCCGGTGCTCGGCCGGCTGCGCCGGGAGAGTTTACCCGCCGTGCGGTGCTTAACGGCAAGCTCGACCTGGTTCAGGCTGAGGCGATCGGCGATCTGATCGACGCAACTGCTTCAATCCAGGCCGCCGCGGCGCTGCATCAGCTCGAGGGAGGACTCTCACGCCGCCTGGCCGAGCTCAGGGAATCCCTGATCGAGGTGCAGGCGCTTCTGAGTTACGATATCGATTTCCCTGAGGAAGACGAGGGCCCGGTGGCCCCGGAACGAATCCAGGAGCAGCTCGAGGTGGTCGTGGCCCAGATTCGGCATCTGGTGGTCACGGCTCCCTCCGGCGAGCGGCTCCGGGAGGGCGCACTGCTGGTGTTTGCGGGGCGACCGAACGTGGGAAAGTCTTCTCTCTTCAATGCCCTGCTCGGCAACGAACGAGCCCTCGTCACAGAAATCCCAGGCACGACCCGGGACACCATCGAAGCTCATACCGATTTTCTGGGATGGCCGGTCCGCCTGGCGGATACCGCGGGACTATGGGATGCTCCGGAGAAGATCGATCGCCTGGGAGTCGAGGTCAGCCGTCGCTATTTGGCCGCGGCCGATCTGGTGCTGCTCTGCGTGGAAGCGGGCCGTCGGATAGGGCAGGACGAACTATCGATCGCGGCTGAGCGGCCTACCCTTCTGGTCCGCACTAAATCCGACCTGAGCGGCGTGTTCGGGGATGGATTGCCGGTATCCAGTCTTACCGGAGAAGGGCTGGACGTGCTTCGGCGAAACGCGGCCGAGCGGGTGTTTTCCGAGCGGATCAATCTGGCCGATGTCGAGCCTGCCCTGACCCGAGAGCGCCACCGGGTGGCCCTCACGCGGTCGCTGACGGCGCTTACCGCCGCGGCCCCCCATCTGGGTCGGGGTGGCAATGCGGTGCTCGCCGCCCACCACGTGCGCGAGGCGACCGACGCCCTCGACGAGCTACTGGGTGCCGTGGATATCGAAGAGGTCCTGGATCGGGTGTTCGGGAGCTTTTGCGTGGGCAAATAGAGCGTGAACCGTGAACGGTAAACAGTGAACAGCGTGGAGGTGTGACCCGTTCACCGTTCACTGTTCACGCTGTTTGTATACCTCTGGCCACATCCTCCGCCACCTGAAAATCCTGCGCCGGGGCGCGCACGGCCTCAGCCAGTCCCCGCTCGGCAACTAAGGCTTCCGTCATCCGGTAACCCAGATAGTACCCGGCTCTCTCCGGTATTACCCGCCCTCCCACTAGGCGTGCGGAGGGACTCATGCCTCCCGAGAGGTACCGAAGACGAAGGCCCAGCCCGCTCCGGTCCAGGTCCGGCTCGACGGCGCGCCGGAGAAACGACTCCATTTCCCGGAGCCGGTGGTACTGGCGGCGGGGATAGCCGAAGTAATCGGCGGCGTCGAAGCCCGGGGCCAGCGCCTGGGCCGCGTGCACTGCCAGCCCCTCATTGATCAACAACTCGCGTAAGGTGGCACGGCTGCCGGTGGCCCAATAGTCGTAATAGCCTCCGCTCTCCGCCACGAGCCGACGCAAGTCGCTTGCGCTGGTGGGAGAGGTGTAGCGGACCGTATGGGCCAGCTCGTGCGCGATCCAGACCGGGATCAAGTCAGGTGGGAGACCCATCCCGTAGGTCTCCGGATTTACCCGGCCGGTAAAGTGCTCCAGGCAGATGAAGGCGATGCCCCGGCCACCAACCACCAGCTCCCCGGCATTGGCCCCACCCAAGCCAACCATGAGGTAGGTGTCGGTGGGTCGGTCGATGCCGAGCAACTCTTCAGACCGGGCAATTGCCTCTTCGGCGAGTTGCACCACGTCGACGGTGGCCGCGAGACCATAGAGGTCGCTCCGGTTGGCCCGTAGAGTGGAGGAAACGATGGTGCTGGCGTGAGGAGTGTC
>JAICPP010000087.1 GCA_025929805.1 Gemmatimonadales bacterium
ATCGAGGGTTACACTCACTTGCCAGAACAGGTTTCTCATAGACCAGCTCCTTACCGCGGCACCTGAGGTCCAGACCTATACCTACGTCGAACGGGCGGTGGAATTTTCGACCAATCGGTTGGGGACGATCGCTTACCCGCTGACCAGAGCGTGGATGTTCCCGTCGGGGTCCTTGAACCAGGCGACTTTCATGTTATCTGCGACGTGGACGTCTCCCTTGAGAGTCATTCCGGGCATGTCGTAGTGCTCGAACGCCACTCCTTTTGCCTTGAGTCCCTGGGCAATTTTTTCTACGTCATTGCCGACCACCCAGGTGGCTGCCGTTGCGCGGTTGCTGCCGGCGTACTGCGACCGATAGACCAGGAGCTTGGAGCCCCCGGCCTGATAAGTGAGCGCTTCGGAATCCTGGGCGTTGATCAACTTGAGTCCCAGCGTGACCTCGTAGAAGCGCTTGGCCGCATTGAGGTCCCTCACGGCCACTGTGGCCATGGCTTCCTTATTTCCCAGCATTGCGGGCCTCTCCGCTCAGGCTTTCACTGGTCTGGCCGGCACTCGGGTCCGTCTCCCAGATCGCAAAGACGTTGCCCTCGGTGTCTGTGAACTGCGCGAACCATCCCATACCGGGCACCGGCGTCTTCCCCATCATGATTTTGGCCCCGAGCCGCTCCGCCCGCTTGACGAACTCGTCCACGCTGTCCACGCTGATGTAGTTGACCAGCGCCTGGCCGGGGTACATCCGGGGCATCAGCCCCCCGTTTACGCCTGGCCGGGTCGGCATTCCGCTGGCGTCGGTCGGGACCGTCCGCACCATCCAATACTCGAAATTCTCGGGCCGGTAATCCGCCACCCCCTCACGCTCTTCGGCCGAAGCTTCCCACTTATTGATCTCCCAGCCGAATAGTTCCCGGTAAAACTTTGCAGCCCGTTCCGGCTGATCGGCCGGAATCTCGAAATGCACCACTGTGTGATCCATGGTTCGCTCCTGCTTCACTTGGTGAATGATGCGCGCCCCGGATATGGCCGGGGAGAAAAACTTGTTACATACCAAGTGGTATGTAATACCCCTCGTGACGGTGATCGTCAAGCCGGTTGACAGCCCGGATTCGTGATCGTTACATACCGGTTGGTAGGTCGGCTGCGAACAGGATTCTCCCTCGCACTGACCTCGAGGAGTCCGCATCTCACCACGACCCACCTGGGCATGAAGAAGAGATCCGCGAGCCGGCGCAGGCGGGAACCCGACGTCACCCGGGAAAAACTGCTCCAGGCTGCATTCGACGAGATTTACCGGCGTGGGTTTCAGGCGGCGAGTCTGGACACCATTCTGGAACAGGCGGGCGTCACCAAAGGCGCCCTGTACCATCACTTTCCCGATAAGGCTTCGCTGGGCTTCGCAGTCGTCGACGATGTCGTAAAGGAGCTGTTACTGGAGCGGTGGCTGGGCGTACTGGAGCGACAGGAGGGTGATGCTATAACGGCCTTACAGACAATGCTGAAGGAGCGAATCCGTCAGCTCACCCCGGACGAGGTCGAGCTGGGCTGTCCCCTCAACAACCTGGCTCAAGAGGTGTCACCGCTGGATGAACGATTTCGCCGGAGAATCGCCGCCACTTTCGATGCGTGGACCGCCGGCTTTGCCGACGTGCTTCGGCGGGGCCAGGCGACGGGCTCGGTCCGGCGGGATGCGGACGCACAGAAGGTCGCTGCATTTCTGGTTGGGGCCATCGAGGGCTCGTTTGGTTTGGCCAAGAGCGCGAAGAGCGCAGCATTGCTGCGCTCCAACCTCGAGGTTCTAAGCACGTTCCTCGAGGGGTTGCGGCCGCCCCGAAAAGGCCGCAGGTGAGGTGCTCGGATTGGATCGACCGCGCTCGCTGATGCGGGAACTCGCCCAGATGAGGATGACCGCAGTCAGCACGGTCGCACCCGCGACAATGGTTCGGACCGAGAACGGCTCGTCTCCTACTATCCAGGCCAGGCTCAGGGCCACCACCGGGTTCACGAACGCGTAGGTGCCGACCAGAGCAGGTGTGGTAACCTGGAGCAACCAGGTGTAGGCACCAAAGCCGAGCACAGTCCCGGCCACCACCAGGAACAGCACTGAACCGGCCCCCCGTGCCGATAGTTCGGCCGGGTCCCACGTCCGCAGCTCACCGGTGAACAGGCTGAGTGTCAGCACCACCGCACCTCCCGCTGCCAGCTGCATGGCGGTGGACTGGGCCGCCGAGGCCGGGTGCGGTCCGTCGCGCGCAATGATCGATCCGATGGCCCAGCTGAGTCCACTACCGATCAAGGCCAGCCGGTCTCCCAAGGTTCCGGACCAGCTCCCGGCTCCCCGTGTCAGCAAGGCTACGCCCAATATGCCGAGGATCAGGCCGGCGACAACGAGCCGGGTTGGCGCGCGGCGCGCCCGGATCGAGGACAACAGAACCAACCAGAGCGGGATGGATGTCATGAAGAGTGCGGCTTGACCCGAGGAGACTCGCTGCTCTGCCCAGGCGAGCGCTCCATGCCCTCCCACGAAGAGAAAAGTTCCGGCCAGCAGGGAGGTGACCCACTGCGACCGGCTGGATGTCTCCAGCTGCTTTCGCGCACCGAGCCAGGCGTAGAGCACTGCTGCGCCCCCGACGCACCGGATGGCAATCGTAAGCAGCGGCGGAACCTCGGCGACGGCATACCGGAGGGCAAGAAAAGTTCCCCCCCAGAAGAGGTAGATGGCGGCAAAAGCGGCTGCCAGCTCCAGCTTTGGTGGCGGCGACCCAACCGAAGACGGGACGCTCATGGCGCCGCCTCCTGGTTCCAATGGATCACCTCATAGTGGTCAACCTGCTCATCCCGCTCGATGAGGAACTGTTCGTCTTGGGGATAAAATACTGCTCGGTCCAGCCGGTCTCCCGCAAAGCGGCGGACGGCCTCCTCCGACTCCCACAACGACACCACGATGAACTCGGCTCGGCCGTTCAGGATCCTTCGCAGTCCCAGTGCGCCCCGATTCCCTCGCGTCTTTTGAAAGCTCGCGAAGCCGGTACGCCGGAGATATTCCACGTAGGCATCGGCGTCTTCCGCCGTGGTGACTCCGCGCCAGGTCCGTGCGATCATGAGCATCTCCGCAGTGTGTGTGCACCGGTATAAGCGCCTTTACTGGTGCACGCTACCGGGTAGATTGACTCCTGTCAAGGCCATTATACTGGTGCAAGCGGTCAGAGCTTGCCCCGAGCGCAGCGAAGGGCTCGGTCGGTAAGACGGTCTGGGGACTGGAGAGTGGGAACTGACGACTGTGACTCAGAGTACTTCTGCAGGCTCGCTTTCTACCGCACCTGATCTCCCCTTCAAGTACGTCGGCGGCGATGCGGCCCTGGATCTGGTGAACACGGCCGACTGGACTGACCGGGGTCCGGAGCACGATCGGCTGACGGACTATGGACGGCTCACCCGATGGGCCGAAGGGGCGGGAGTGCTCTCCCCGGCAGAGGCCGCAGCGCTCCGGGCCAGAGCCCGGGCTCACCCCAAGGAGGCGGAGGCGGCATATCGGAACGCTCTCGAAGTACGCGGCGTGCTCCAACGCCTCTTCACTGCCGTGGCAGAAGGCCAGTCGGAAAGGGAGATCTTGGACGAATTCAACCGGGTGCTGGCCCGAACCGTCGTGAGGATGCGGGTGGCATCAGATGCGGCGCGCAGCCGGCGGGAGCCACGATACGAGATCGCCTGGCGCGAGGCCGGGCGTCTCGAGTCGATCCTGTGGCCGGTAGTGTGGTCGGCTGCGTCGCTCATGCTTTCTGGCGACGCGGGCCGAATCCGAGTCTGTGGTGGTCCGGATTGCGGGTGGATCTACGTGGACCGGAGCCGGAACCAGCTTCGACGCTGGTGCCAGATGGCCACCTGCGGCACCCGGGAAAAGACCCGGCGGCGCTACCACCGAGCCCGCCGTCGGGCTGAACATCGTTGAGAGAGGCATGGCTTGACAGCTGCTGCGCTATTTCTTACGATATATCGTACGCTATCACGTACGAAATAGCTGGAATCAGGAGGCAAAGCGATGTGCAATCCACGGGATGATTGGGGTTTTGGTCCGGGCTTCCCGTTCGGGGGTCGCTGGTGGGCCGGGGCCTGGCAGGCGCGTGGCCGCGGGCCCCGTCGCCGGAGCCAAATGTTCGAGTCCGGCGAGGTCAAGTTCGTGATACTCCGTCTCCTCAAGGAAAAGCCGCGGCACGGGTACGAGGTGATCAAAGCCCTGGAGGAGAAGCTGGGCGGGTACTACACGCCGTCCGCCGGAACCGTCTATCCCACGCTTCAGCTGCTCGAGGACGAGGGCTATGTGCGCGCCATCGACACCGAAGGAAAGAAGGTCTATCACATCACGCCCGAGGGAGAGCGCTACCTGGAGGAACACCGGGATCTTCTCGAGGAGATCCTGGACCGGGTACGAGAGACGGTGCGGGACTTCACCGGAGGCGGGATCGGCGAGCTGCAGGGTGCGTTTGTGCACCTTGCCGGGGTGACGTTCAAGCGGGCGTGGCGTCGAGGGCCCGAGGATCCAGCGCTGAAACGGGTCGCCCAAATCCTGCGTAAGGCGGCGGACGAAATCGAGGCCACCTGGAACAGCGGGGCCGCGGGGCAGGGGGGCAGTGGGGCAGCGTAGCGAAAACCGGGAGGAACGATGGGCTTCTTTGGGTTGCTGTTCTGGATCGCGGTGCTCTGGTTGGTAATCCGAGTCTGGCGGAGATCCGAGCGTTGTGCAGCGATAGGACCCGGCGGCTACGCGCCTGGCTGGTACGCTCGTGAGCGGAGGCGCTACCCGGAAACCACGCCATCCCCTGAGCGGATGCAGCAGGAATACATCGATGCGCTCGAGAGCCGCCTCACTGAGTTGGAGGAGCGGCTCGACTTTACCGAGCGGCTGCTGGCGAGCCGGAAGGAATCAGCCTAGGGCGGCTCGTGACTACCTACCTCGGCCACAGCCAGCCAAACGTCCCTGCAGTTACCAGTCCATACAAGAGACCATCGAAGACTTCCTTCCACGCCACCCGCCATGGCTTTCCCATCCAGATGGCCGCGGGGACCTGGCCCGCGGCATAAGCCAGGAACGCCGTTGCACCCGCTACCCGAAACACCTGCAGGTACGGTGATCCAGCCGGAAGGGTGTGGGCGGCCACGTAGGCGACGAAGAGCGAGACGAGCAACGAGAAGATGAACCACCGGGTGAGCGGCCGGCCCATGCTGGGTACCCCAGTGCGCAATACATTGAGCACCGCCACCGGCCCCTCGGTGTACTTCTGCTTCATCTCCGGCGTCTCCATCTGCTTCATCTCGGAGCAGTAGGGGATCACGTACTGCGCCGGAGCAGGATTACCGCCCCGGATGGCTGCGCGAACCGTATCCTCGTTGGGAAGCCGGCTGTAATCCGTGTTGTGATACTTGAGCACCATGTGGACGAGGGCGCTCACGATGAAGACGAACACGGCAGAAAGGAGGATAGGAAGCCACAGCGACCCTAGGCTGACCATGGGACCTCCGAACAGGTATGTAGGGGACGGCGATAAGCTACTCCCTGATCTACGATCGCGCGATGTGTCGGCTCGCTATGACTAGCGTAATGCTGCTCGTACTTCTTTGACCTCCGCCCGTCCAACCGTGTTGTTATCGGTGCCGAACCAGATTTGCCCACTGCGCTCGTCATACACCATGTGACGCACCGTCCCGCCGCCGCTCGGGATTGGCGTCGTTCCGAAGAACTTCTCGGTCTTGGGGTCGAATCCCACCAGCCGGTTCGGTTGGGAGCCGGTCTCTACCATCCAGAGCCGATCCTGGGCATCCGAAGCCATGGCGTAAGGCAGGGCACTCGATCCGCCGGGTAGGGCCCATTCCTTGAACTGCCCGGTCTTGGGATCGAGCCGGCCGAGGAAACCGCGGGCGTAGTCCACATACCAGACCCGATCGTCGGAAGTGATCGCGATCCGGCGGCCTCGGCTCCGCTCGTTCGGCAGCTTGTATTCCCGGATCTTGAGTGTCCCAGGATCGACCATGGCGATCTTGTCGCTGCCGAACTCGTTGAACCAGGGCCTTCCCTTCGAGTCCACCTCGATGCCATACGGGCGGGCGTTGGGCGTTTCGACCTTGATCAGGTCCACCTTTCCGGTTCGGGTGGCAAGCCGCCCGACGAAGTTGCCGTTCTGGACCGTGAACCAGATGTCGCCCTTGCCATCGAAGATCAGGGTGTGAGGATCCCGCGCTTCCGGATCCGGTATTGGATACCTGGTAACCTTGCCGGTCTTGGGATGGAGCTTCCCGATGTGGCCGTTGCCGTTGCCGGCGTACCAGACCATGTCCTGCTTATCGACGATGAGGTTATGGGGTAGAGCACCATCCTCCAGCTCGTACCGGCGGAAGTTGCCGGTGCCGAGGTCGAGGTAGGCGATGTAGTTGCCGACCTGACCGACGAACCAGACCCGGTTTTGGCTATCCACGTAGGGATCGCGGGGGCGGGTCTCCTTGTAAGGAACCGGCCACTCCTTTATCGCCACTTGAGCGGCAAGGTGGCTGGAATCGGTGGAGTGCAGCGGAAAGGCCGATAAGGATAGCGTTGCCAGCAGTATTGATCGCATCTCAACTCCTCGAAATGAAAGCAGGTCAGTCAAGCCTAACGGGCAATCCCTCGCTCCGCTTGGGTGACGGGAATCGGTTCACGTATCTACGTCAAGCCCGGAGATTCTCCGGTGAATCTGTTGCACGGATTCGATCGTATCCGCTTCACTCGCATTCTTGTCGGTGCGATAGCGCTTTATCCTGGCGAACCTGAGCGCTACTCCACCCGGATACTGGGTGCTCCCCTGCACCTCGTTGAACGCCACCTCTACCACCAGTTCCGGCCTGACGTAGACGGTTATGCCCTCGCGCGCGACTTCCAGCTCCAGCAGCCGCTGAGTCTGCCACCGCAGCATCTCGTCGGTCATGCCCTTGAACGTCTTTCCCAGCATTACGAAGCCACCGTCCACTGGGTTCCGGGCTCCCAGATGAAGGTTGCTGAGCCAGCCGTGCCGCCGGCCGTGACCCCACTCTGCCGCCAGGACGACGAGGTCGAGCGTATTGGCCGGCTTGACCTTGAGCCAGCGACGGCCACGCTGACCGGCTTCGTAGGGAGCATCCAGAGCCTTGGCCATGATTCCTTCATGACCCCGCTCGAGTGCCGCGCGGAGAAACCGATCGGCCGCTTCCCCCGAGCCGGTCACCAATCGCGGCACCACCATCGACTCCGGCACCAACTGGCTCAGTTCGCCCAGTCGCCGGTGCGCCGGCTCATCGAGCAAGGCTGCCCCATCGAGATACAGCAAATCGAAGAAGAAGGGCGTGAGCGGCAGCTCCTGACGCATCCGATCGATATCGAGTCTGCGGCCGAACCGGCTCATGGTGACCTGAAACGGATAGGGGGTGCCGTTCGGCCGCAGCGCGATCACTTCGCCGTCCAGAATCAGCTCGCGAGCCGGCAGGGCACGTATGGCTTGCACCAGCTCCGGCACGGCGGCGGTGACCTCGTTGAGTCGCCGGGAGTACACCGCAACCTGGTCGCCCGCCTTATGGACCTGGATCCGCGCGCCATCCAGCTTGTACTCCAGGGCTGCTTCGCCCAATTCCTCGATGGCCACGGCCGCTTCATCGGCCGAGCCGGCCAGCATCGGATGCACCGGCCGGAAGAGCTGGGTGGCGAAACCTGCCAGCTCCGCGGCCCTGCCGGTGAGCGCCGCCCGAGCGACACTGGTGAGATCCCCCGCCATCATCCGGGCCCGGCGCACCTGCACTGCGGGAACGCCGGCAGCCTTGGCCACGGCTTCGAGCATCACCCCTTCGACCGCTCCCTGGCGCAGCTCTCCAATCACCAATCGAAAGAGAAAGTGCTGTTCATCCCGAGTGGCCCGCTGGAACAGCTCGCGCAGGAGCCGCTGCCGCTCCCCGGTAGAGCCTTTTCCTTGAGAAACCCGGGAGATCCGCTCGAACACGGCATCTACCTCGGCCAGCTCAAGTATTGCCGATTCCGCGGCGCTGCCCTCCGAGGCGGCTTGCAGCGCGGCGTATCCTACGTTGAGCTTTTGCTGGCGATAAGACCCCGACAGAAAGGCGACCGCGATCTCGATCTCCTCCGGCGCAACTCCAGCGAGTAACGAAGCGAGAAGATTGATCTTCTCCAGCCTGCCGCTCACCCCAGCCACCCTGGCCGATGTCTCCACCACCTGTTCCAGTCTCATCGTTTCCCGGCCGATCTCAAACGTCCCGTGCCATCCCTTCCGTGTTGAGCTCGGCCCAGTCCAGCTCCTCCTCCACCCGGTGGAAGGCGTCGTCGCCGATGACGCCAGTGGACCGAAGCTCCGAGAGGGTTCGCCGCTCGGCTTCCTGAATGATTTGCAGAATGCTGCTGAGATCCTGGAGGCCATCGTCCCCAATCAGTGTGGACGGGTCTGTTCCCCGCTCGGCGCGCTGCATCCGCGACTCGTACTTACGCCGGAGCAGCGCGGCCATCTCAGGGCTGCCGGTTCCCCTCTCCAGGACGTCGAGAGCAGCCCGGGCGGTTTCGGCCCGGGCCAGCCGGATCTCCCGCTCCACTGACCCGTCATCCTGGATGTCCAGTGCTCGCATGAGCGGGCGCACCGTCATACCCTGGAGCACGAGCGTGCCCAGCACGACGCTGAAGGCCGTGAAGAGGATGAGGTCGCGGTAGGGGAACCGGCCGTCAGTGCCATGAGGCAGCGCGAGCGCCGCAGCCAGGGTTACGATCCCGCGCATCCCGCACCAGGCGATCACGGTTGCAGCCTTATAGGATGGGGAGGGGCTGGGGTCAGACGCTCGATGGCGCCGATTAGCCCACCGGGCAACGGCCGTATAACCCATTACCCAGATGATGCGGACGATGATAACGGCGGCGCACACCGCCACGGCCACCAGCACATAGGTGACGAGTTGGCTGCTCCCCAAACGGTCGAGAATTGGCTTGAGTTGGAGGCCGACGAGGATGAAGGCGAGCACATTCAAAACAAAGACGCCCACCTCCCAGACGGCATAGGAAGGGATTCGTAGTCTCGCCGGCATCAGGTCGGGAGCCGTGCGGGCAGTCGTTATCGCGTAGACGACCAGGGTGATGATACCCGAGAGGTGCAGTCGCTCGGCGATGATCCAGACCGCGAAGGTGGACAGAAACTGCACGATCACCGAGGTCGACACGTCGTGTATGCGTACGATTGCGAGCAGGGTCAGGCGGGAAAGAATCACCCCGAGGACCAGGCTGCCGAACGCCACCAGCGCCAGCATAGGGATGACACTCCATCCCGACATGGCCCCCGTCATTGCCGCCGCTACCGCCAGGCGGTAGACCAGGAGCGCGGTGGCGTCGTTGAAGAGGCTCTCGCCTTCCAGGATTACCAAGACCTGGTGCGGCGGACGCAGTTGGCGGAGCACCGCGGTAGCAGCCGCAGCATCCGGCGGGGCGACGATGGCACCGAGCGCAAATGCCGCCGCCCAGGGAAGCTCCGGCACCAGCGATCGGGCAACCACCGCGACTGCTATAACGGTGAGACCGACGGCTATCAACGCCAAACTCCCTACAGTTCGCCAGTTCTTGCGGAGGTCACGCGGGGAGGCGTCGTAGGCGGCGTCGAGCAGCACTGGGGCGACGAAGAGCGTCAGCGCCAGTTCGGGATCGAGCGTGATACTGGGGACATCGGGGAGGAATGCGAGCCCGGCGCCTGCCAAGGCCAGCAGCGCAGGGTAAGGTGCGTTCAGCCGTCGAGCGAGGGCGGCAAGGACCGCCCCCACGAAGAGCAGGGTGATGACTAGCTCGAAGACGGGCATGAGCTAGCGGTAGCGATCCGTAAGTCGTGTGACCGCACGAGCAGCGGCCCTCACTCTAGTTCGCTCCTTCAAGGAGCCAGAGGTCTCCACCCTTGGAAGCGGCCCGGTCGAACAGCACCCAGCGGCCGTCCGGCGACCAGGTCGGGTAATCGATCCGTACCTCCGGGTCGTCAAAGGCAAAGATCTGCCGGGCGGAGCCGCCGTTCACTGGATGGACCCACAGTGACTTGTGACCTCTCACGTCCAAGATCAGCGAGTCCGAAGGAGAGAACGACATGTGCGCACCACTGGCCACGTCAGGCAACCGGGTGAGCGATCCATCCGCCAGTGCAACCTGGTAGATCTGGATTCGGGTACCACTCTCCGCCCGAAACACGATGGAGCGGCCGTCGGGCGTCCAGCGCAGAAAGTGTCCGCCCACGCCTATCGAGGTGACGCGGCGCGGGGCCGAACCGTCTGACTTCATGACCCATACATCGGCACGACCGCCGCGGTCCGACACGAAGGCGATCTGCTCTCCGCCAGGTGAGTAAAAAGGGTTGGTGTCGGTTGCCGGATCATCGGTCAGCCGAGTGAGCCGACCTGTGCTCAGGGCAACCGACCAGATGTCCGCGTTGCCGGCTCTGGCCGAGAAAAAGACGATGCTGCGGCCATCGGGTGACCATTGGGGCTGGTAGTCACCTCCTGGGCCTCGAGTCAGTTGCCGATCGGTGCTGTCAGTGTCGCTGCGGAGCCAGAGATTCATTTCACCCAGGCGATCGGAATTGAACGCCACGGTGCGGCCATCAGGCGACCAGGCGCCCCTGCTCTCCACCCGGGTTGTCCTGACGGCGGGCTCGGGTGCACCGGTGGGCACTCCGGTTGCAGGATTGACCGGCAGGCGCCAGAGGTCCGAGTTGATCCCGCGCACCGCGAATGCCAGCCGTTTGCCGTCGGGCGCGACCGTGGGTGCCACGTCATCACCGGCCCCGGTCGTGAGTTGTTGCGGCTGGCCGATCGGCTCGGAGCCGGGGCCAATCCCGATGCTCCAAAGATTCAGCCCGCCGCCGCGTGATGACGCGAAGTAGAGCGATGCGGCGTCCGGTGCCCACACCGGATCCATGTCCAGCACATTGTCATTCGTGACACGAACGGTCGCCTGCGACTCGAGATCGACAATGACAATGTCGGATTTGATGGTCTCAATCCGCCGAAAGGCCAATTTGGAGCCGTCCGGTGACCAGCGTGGGGTGGTGTGGACCACTGCCTCGCTCGAGTCGGAGGTGACTTGGCGCGGGTTGCGACCGTTCGCATCGGCAACCCAGATCCGGCGCGCCCCCGACCAGCGAGCATCGAAGGCGATCTGGCGTCCGTCCGGCGAGTACACCGGGCTGAAGGCATCCTCGACCAGCTTGGTCTCCGTGCCGGTTTCCAGGTCCAGGCTCCAGATGTCTCCGCCTTCGGGAAACCAGCCATTCAGATCGTTGGGCTCCAGCTTACTCTGGCCGGCGGTGGCCCGCACCAGGGTTAGCCGCCGACTGTCGGGAGACCAGCTGGGCTGTATGTGGTCGGTAACCTGTCGAGAGAGCTGACGCTCGTTTCCGCTCGCCATCGTCCGCACGAACGGCTGCCGATATCCATCAACCTCCGCGACATAGGCAAGCCGGCTCCCGTCAGGGGACCAGGCCGGCCATTCCTCCACGCCCTCGGCAGAGGTGAGCTGGGTCAACTTTCGATTGAGCCCCGAAGCGATCGAAGCCGCTGACTCGGCAGCTGTATCCGGGATGCGGCTACCGGCGTAAACGGCCAGGGCCAGCGTCCCGAGCGCCACAGCCACCCCCAAAGCAACGCGGTGGCGTTTTGGGCGACGCGCCGGCTGTGGTTTGATCTCGAGTGCTCGAGCGAAGTCCGCGGCCGAGAGAAAACGGTCGGACGGGTCTTTGGCCAGTGCTTTCTCGACGGCCTGCTTCACCGAGCTGGGTACTTCGGCATCCGGTATGGTGATGGGAGGCGGAGAGGCAGTCAGGTGCCGGGCCGCGACGGCCTGCGGCGAGCCGGTGAATGGTGGGGCTCCACTGATCATCTCATACAACACGCAGGCCGTCGAGTAGATATCACTCCGACCATCGAGCTTACCCTGTCCCAACGCCTGCTCGGGGCTCATGTACGTGGGTGTCCCCACGGCCAGGCCGGTTCGAGTCAGCCGTTCGGGACCGGACGCACTGAGCGCGTGGGCGATACCGAAATCAGCCAGCACCGCCTGGTCCCCCTCGAGGAGGATGTTCTCCGGCTTGATGTCGCGATGAACCACGCCTTGTCGGTGTGCGTAGGCGAGGGCAGCGAGGACGTCACGGGTTATCCGCAGCGCCTCTTCCACCGAAAGACGAGTTTCCCGGCGCAGCCGTTGCCGCTGCGATTCACCTTCGACGTAGGGCATGGTGTACCACAGCCGGGCCCCGGCCGGTTCGCCGGTCTCGTCCTCACCG
>JAICPP010000328.1 GCA_025929805.1 Gemmatimonadales bacterium
CATGCTGACATTTGAGAAACTGGTCGAAGGATTTCGCGATGTAGGCGTTGAAGAAGGCGATACATTGCTCGTGCATAGTTCATATAAATCACTCGGTGTCGTGGATGGCGGCCCGCAGATCGTGATCAACGCTTTGGAAACAGCCCTGGGCCCGGAAGGCACGCTTATTATGCCGACCTTCAATTTCGATTTCAACAAGGGCGCACCCTGGGATGTCCGAACGACGCCCTCGAAGATGGGCGTACTGACGGAATTGGTGCGCGTGGACCCGCGTGCCAAACGAGTCTTTCATCCGTTCTATTCCTTTGCAATATTGGGAAAGCACGCCCAAATGCTGGGAACGAGTACGGCAGACCTCAACATTTGAGCGAGTAAAGGATGGCAAAGTCCAGCATGAAACCCAGCAAACTCCAGCATCGGGTGGCTCGAACTCGCGTAAATGGCTGCAAGTTGCCGGAATTGGGGTGATTACAGCGGCCCCTCTGGATCAGGAGAGTCCTGGTTCGAGCCCAGGAGGGGCAATGCCCAGGGTGAAAACCCTGGGCATCTTCTTTAGGCCTGGTCCTTCCCATGGCGATCATCGAGCCTCCGGGAGCCTCATTGCCCGGAGGATTGCCATGCCACGCGGGTCACGCCGGAACGGCTCGAGCATCGGCTCAATCACGAAATTATAGACCAGCAATGGATCGTGGACTTCGACCGCGCGTCTCAGCCAGGCGAAAGTCTCAGTCGTGTCGCCCAACCCTGCGGTGAGCAAGGCAATGCTGGACGGGCTTATGGAGCCCTTTGATCGGCGCTCCAGCAGCTCGCGCAGCAGCGCCTCGGCCTTGGGGCGCGATCCCGCCTTCGCGTAAGCATAGCCGAGGAGGGCCACGTTGATCGAGTGCCGGGCTTGATCGATCGAGCGCTCCAACAGCGGCACCGCTTCAGCCGCGCGGCCTTGGAAGAGGTAGATCGTGCCCAGAAATTCGTTGGCAACGATGAAGCTACTGTCCAGGGCCAGCACACCACGGAGCTGTGACTCTGCCTCCTCCAGGCGCCCCACCTGATAGAGCCTCTGGCCGTAGTTGGCATTGATTAGCACGCTGAGCGGGTCCAACTCGCGAGCGCGCTGGGCCTCAGCCAGTGCCTCGCGTAGGCGGCCAACCGGCACCAGGTAATCCTCATTGTACCAATGCCGGGTGTTGGCGTTGTTGGGATCGAGGGCCAGCGACCTGCGGAAATTCCGGTCGGCAGCAGCCCAGTCCCACTCATACAACGCGTTGATGTCGCCGAGGACAGCGTACGGCGCCGCGAGCGTGCTGTCCAACTTCAGCGCTGCGAGGGCCGCCGCTTGGGCGCGGGGATACGTCTGCTCGGGCGGCAGATTGCTCCAAAGCGGCAGTACGGTGTAGACGTCGGCCAGCGCGGCGTGGGCGGGTGCGAAGGCAGGGTCCAGCTCGATCGCCCGCTCCAGAAGCCGGCGAGCTTGGTCGAGCCCCGCAGCGGTGCGCTGATGCCAGGCGTAACGGCCCCTCAGATAGAGGTCGTAGGCGCCGAGATCGCCCGTCGGGCGATCTTCCATGTGGCGCCGGTCTCCGATAGCGAGCGCCAGACCTAGCCCGCGGGTCACCCGCTCGGCGATGTCCGCCTGCACGTGGAAGATGTCGGTGAGCGGAGCCGCGAACGATTGCTGCCAGTAGGTGGAGCCGCTCGCCGCTTTGATCAGCTCGGGACTCACCCGCACCCGGCTCGAACTTCCCTCCTGGTCCCACCGCACGGTGCCGGTGAGCAGGTAGTCCACCCCGAGCTCGCGTCCGATCTCCTGAGGTGACTTTGTGGTCTGGCGATACTGGGCAGAGCTGGTGCGAGCGCTGACCTGAAGACCAGCGACGGTCGCCAGCTTGCCGCGGATCTCGTCGGTAATACCATCGGCGAAGTATGCCCGGTCCGGCTGGCCAAGGTTCTCGAAGGGGAGTACCGCAACCCGCCTGAGGGCGGTCTGACCGGCCGTGTCCCCACGCCGGGCCCGGGTCCACGCAAAGAGGAGGCCGAAACCGATCAGGATGCCGAAGGCCACGAGGAGCTGGCG
>JAICPP010000214.1 GCA_025929805.1 Gemmatimonadales bacterium
GGCGTCCCAACGCCATCGATCTGCTCCTGTCCGGCCAAATCCAGCTGCTGATCAACACTCCCTTGGGCAAGCTTACCCAGCAGGACGACTATGCCATTCGACAAGCGGCTCTCCAGCACCGGGTGCCCTACACCACTACGCTTTCAGCCGCTTCAGCCGCCTGCGACGCCATCATAGCGCTCCGCAGCCGGGCCGGCGAGGTGCGGGCGCTCCAGGAGTGGCACGCCCTGGCGCGCGAGATGTCGCCGGAGTGGACGGGGTGACCGCCAGGGAGCCCAGCTTCGTAGCAGCGCTGCGGGAACGGGTGCGGGGTGACGTCCGGGAAGCCGAGCCGGTGGCTCGCTACTCGACTTACCGGATCGGCGGACCCGCCACCGTGCTGCTCCCGAAGATCGCTGACGACGTGGCCGCAGCGGTTCGCCTGGCGCACGAGGCCGGCGTGTCCTGGTTTACCTTGGGCCTCGGCTCCAACATCCTGCTGCCGGACCTTGGGTTGGACGCACTGGTGATCCGGATCGGTAAGGGGTTGGACCGGATCGAGCGGGACCAGGATACCTGGACTATAGGCGCTGGTCTTCCCGCGCCGTTGGCCGCCCGGCGAACCGCCGAAGCCGGCTTTGCCGGCCTCCACATCTTTGTGGGAGTGCCCGGCACCGTCGGCGGCGGGGTATACATGAACGCGGGCTGCCACGGTGGTGACTGGTCCGAGGTGATCGAGCGGGTCACGGTGGTCGATGAAGCGGGACACGACTCTGTGTTGGGCCGAACGGACATTCCCTTCAGTTATCGTCGGAGTGGGCTGGAGAGGCGCGTCGTGCTGGAAACGACGGTTCGGCTCCGGCAAGAAGAGTCCCACCGGCTGGAAGAAGCAGTGTCGGAGATGTTCGAGTGGCGGCAGCGAGGCACACCATTCAACCAGCCGTGCTGCGGGAGTGTGTTCAAGAACCCCGCAGGGCCAAGCTGGAAGCGGGAGGATGGACCTCGCACAGCCGGACAGCTTATCGAAGCTGCCGGACTGAAGGGATTCACCATCGGCGGCGCTCAGATCTCGCCGATACACGCTAATTATTTCGTGAATACCGGCGGCGCAACGGCCGAGGACGTGAAGAAACTCATCGCTCACGCCCAGCAGGTTGTAGCAGAGCGCTTCGGGATCCGTCTGGAGCCGGAAGTGAAGCTGATTGGAAGCAACGGTGAGTACCTTAACAGTGAACGGTGAACAGTGAACCGGCCTGATTACTTCGTTCACGAATCTTCCTACGTGGATGACGGCGCCAAGATCGGAGCCGGCACCAAGATCTGGCACTTCTGCCATGTGATGCCAGGGGCCGTCATCGGGCAACGCTGTAATCTAGGCCAGAATGTGGTCGTGATGCCGGGTACGCGGTTGGGCAACAACGTCAAGGTGCAGAACAACGTTTCCATCTACGAAGGTGTCGTACTGGAGGACGACGTCTTTTGCGGGCCCAGCTGCGTGTTCACCAACGTGGTCAACCCCCGAAGCCATGTCTCACGCAAATCCGAGTACCAGCGAACGCTGGTGCACCGGGGAGCATCCATCGGTGCCAACGCCACGATCCTCTGCGGGATAACCTTGGGGGAGTACAGCTTCATCGGGGCAGGAGCGGTGGTGCGAAGCGATGTGCCGGCCTTTGCTTTGATGGTTGGGGTTCCTGCCCGCCGGGTCGGGTGGATGTGTCGCTGCGGGGTTCGGCTGCAGCTGCGGGACGGACGGGGCACCTGCGCCGCGTGCGGAACAAGCTACCGGGAAACCGACGGCATCCTGCGGCTGATTGACCCTTCCGGGGACATCGGGTAACTTCCTTGGCTACCGATGGTTCCGCGTTTTCAGCGCGCCCGGGCTCGGCCGCTTCGGCGGAGCGCGGGCGCTTCCATAAGGGGCCCCTGGTGAGCGTTCCGCTACTGGATCTGGTCGCGCAGTATCGCGAGATCAAGGACGAAGTCCTCGAGGCCATAATGCAGGTGATCGAGCGACAGGCGTTCATCATGGGGGCGGAAGTACCGCGCCTGGAGACGGAGATCGCTCGGCTCTCGCACGCCAAGCACGGCATTGCTTGCGCCAGTGGTACCGACGCACTGCTGCTGCCGCTGAAAGCGCTGGACCTTCGGCCTGGCGACGAGGTCATCACTACCCCGTTCACCTTCTTTGCGACCGCCGGCACGATCCATAATGCCGGAGGCAAACCGGTCTTTGCCGACATCGACCCGGCTACGCTGAACATCACGCCGGGGGCCATCGAGGCGGCCATCACCCCGCGCACTCGCGCCATTGTGGTGGTCCATCTGTTCGGTCAGATGGCTGCCATGGAGGAGATCGGGACCATCGCCTCTCGCCACGGGCTGGCTCTCATCGAAGATGGGGCGCAGAGTATCGGTGCTCGGCGGAAGATCGCGGGTGCGTGGCGAATGTCAGGCGAGTTGGGGACGGTGGGGACGTTGTCGTTCTTTCCCACCAAGAACCTGGGAGCCTGGGGCGACGGGGGCCTCATAGTCACCCAGGATGACGGGTTGGCGGAGCGACTGCGCCGGCTGCGGCTGCACGGTGGGTCCCGGCAGTACTTCCACGAGGAGGTCGGCACCAACAGCCGGCTGGATACCCTCCAGGCAGCCGTGCTCCTGGCCAAGCTTCCCCATCTCCAGCGTTGGACCGAGGCCCGGAAACGGAACGCTGCACGCTACACCGCGGCCTTTGCCGGCCATCCGGCGGTGTGTCCCCCGGCCACCGATCCCGCGAACGATCACATTTTTCATCAATACACCATCAGGGTGCCGCAACGAAATGAGTTGCAGGCCCACCTGAAGGCAAAAGGAATTGGGCACTCGATCTATTATCCGCTGGCCCTCCACTTGCAGCCGTGTTTTGCCTACCTCGGATATCAGCGCGGGCGATTTCCGGTTGCCGAGGCCGCCATGGATTCGGTCATCTCGCTGCCGGTTTATCCCGAGATGACGAGCCGGCAGCAGGATGAAGTTATTGAAGCGGTCCTATCATTTTACCCCTGAGTCATGACGTGAGCATCGCGCAGGACCTGATCATCAAGGCGGAACGCCGCCAGATCCAGTTCGGGATCGTAGGGCTTGGGTATGTAGGGCTCCCGCTCGCCGTCGAGCTGGCGGAGGCGGGTTACCGCGTGCTGGGCTTCGACATCAACCCGGACGTGGTCGAGGGTTTGAACGCCGGACGCTCGCACGTCAAAGACGTCACCGACGCGCAGCTTCGCAAGCAATGTGAGCGCTTCAGCGCCACCACCGATATGTCGCGGCTCTCGGAGCCGGACGCCGTCTCTATTTGCGTTCCGACTCCCCTCTCGAAGTTCAAGGACCCGGATGTCAGTTACATCGTGGCGGCCACCGAAGCCGTAAGGAAACGGCTTCGGCGCGGTCAGGCGATCATTCTGGAGAGCACAACGTACCCCGGGACAACCCGAGAGATCATGCTCCCGGCACTGGAGAGCACCGGCCTCAAGGTGGGCCAGGATTTCTTCCTGGCCTTCAGCCCGGAACGGGTAGATCCGGGCAACCCCCACTATGGAACCCGGAATACCCCGAAAGTGGTCGGAGGGATCACCGAGGATTGCCGTCGCGTGGCTGTGGCACTGTATCAGCCGGCCATCGACACCCTGATCCCCGTCTCCACCACCGAAGCGGCTGAGCTGGTCAAGCTCCTGGAGAACACGTTCCGAAGCGTCAACATCGGCCTGGTCAACGAGATGGCCATCGTTTGCGACAAGCTGGGAGTGGACGTCTGGGAGGTCATCGATGCAGCCTCCACCAAGCCCTTTGGGTTCATGAAGTTTCTGCCTGGGCCCGGACTCGGCGGCCACTGTATCCCCATCGACCCTCACTATCTCGCCTGGAAAATGCGTGGCCTCAACTACAAGACCCGCTTCATCGACCTGGCAGGCGAGCTGAACACGGAAATGCCGGAGTTTTGGGTCCGGAAGCTTTCCGAGGCACTGAACGGGCAAGGGAAAGCGGTCCGGCGTGCCTCTGTCCTGGTGCTGGGCGTGGCGTACAAGCGCGACATCGATGATATCCGGGAGAGCCCGGCCCTGGACATCATTCGGTTGCTCAGAGGGCAGGGAGCTCGGGTCACCTACTCGGATCCTCACGTTCCTCGATTCCGGGAAGATGGCCAGGAGTTCCGGTCCGTCGAGCTGACTCCCGAGCTCGTTGCAGCCGCGGACTGCGTCATGATCGTTACCGACCACTCGTCGGTGGATTACCGGATGATCAAGCGGACAGCCAAGCTGGTCGTCGACACCCGAAACGCATTGCCCAAAGAGGTCTGACATGCACGTAGCAGTGGTCGGTACCGGCTACGTCGGGTTGGTCGCCGGGGCCTGCCTGGCGGAGACGGGCAATGACGTGACCTGTGTCGATGTGGATGCGCAAAAGATTGCACGGCTCCAGCGCAACGAGATTCCGATCTACGAGCCGGGTCTCGAGCCGATGGTCAAGCGCAATCAGGAGGAGGGGCGGCTCACGTTCACGACCGATCTGGTCTCTGCGGTCCGGAGCTCCCGGGTCATTTTCATCGCGGTCGGAACTCCCCCCGGAGAAGATGGATCAGCCGATCTCAAGCACGTGCTGACGGTCGCGCGGGCCGTGGGACAGCACATGAACGAGCCCAAGATCGTGGTGACCAAATCCACTGTTCCGGTTGGAACCGCTGAAAAGGTACGTGCCGCCATTCGGTCAGAGACGGACATTCCCTTTTCCGTGTGCTCCAATCCGGAGTTTCTCAAGGAAGGTGCCGCCATCGATGACTTCATGAAGCCGGACCGGGTGGTCATCGGGGTTGATAACGACGA
>JAICPP010000331.1 GCA_025929805.1 Gemmatimonadales bacterium
GACGACCTCCAAGCTTGCCCATGTCCATGGAGACTATGACGGGCGAGTCTGCTTCGACCGATCGCTTGACCTCCTCCCATACTTGCTGGCGTCCCTTGCCTGTATTCGTCGAAGCAGCCCAGCTAGCCTCCATCCCGGCATATCGAAGCGCCTTTGCGAGCTGGCCGGGAGTAGTACCGAATAGCCCGAACAGATGATCCGGCGGGAAGTCCTCTCCGATCTTGTCGATTATCTCGCCGTCCGCCCAGTGACGGCGCCCGTCGTTTACGTCGTAGATGGGTTTGTTTAGACCGTAAGGATTGAGCCCATGATAGTCAAGGAGAGTTGCCACTGCCGCCTGGCCGCACCTGTTCCAGTCGGCCCGCGGCCGCGAGCTGTGGTAAGAGTGCAAATAGTCGATGCCGCCCCCTAGGTGCGCCTTGATGATTTACCTCACGTATGGCCCCGCGTTACGTAGTAGCTCATTGTACCGAGACTTCCTAGCTTGGCGGCCGGACCATAGTCTAGGATAGGCTGACGGTGGTTAGCGAGGTTGGCACGACAGTAGAGACGACATGGGCAAAGATAGAGGGCCTGCGCGTACGCTGCCTCGCCGCTGGGACAGGAAGGGCACCCCCAGTGCTGCTTCTCCACGGCGGTGGGTTCGATGCGGCCGGGTTTTCCTACCGGTACGCCATCGAGCCTATATCTCGCCTCCGCCCCGTAATCGCCTTCGACTGGCCGGGATATGGAGGGAGCGACACGCCGAACCTCCGGTGCGATCTCGCCTACTACGCACGCTTCCTCTCGCGCCTGATGGACTCCTTGGGGATCCAGCGCGCGGCCCTCGTCGGTATCTCTAAGGGAGGCGGGGCGGCGCTCTCCTTCGCGCTGTGTTCGCCGGAGCGGGTGGAGAAGCTGATCTTGGTAGACAGCTACGGGCTCGGCAAGGATATACCTCACGGAAGGCTTGGGTACTTTCTCGTGCATGCTCCGTTAGCCGCGGACCTGGTCTACGCGCTCTTCCGCCGGAGCCGGCGCTCGCTTCGATGGGGGTTGCGCAGAATAGTCTGCGACCCGCGAGTGGTGAGGGACGAACTCGTCGATGAAGCTCGTCGTCTCTTGGACCAGCCCGCAGCGGGCCGGGCGTTCCGCTCGTTCCGCAAGAGCGAGGTTGGGTGGAGCGGGATGAAAACAGATTTGTCTGACCGCTTGGGCGAAGCAGCTGTGCCAACCCTCCTGGTCCATGGCGACCGCGACCGTGTGGTGCCCGTAGAATGGGCGCGAAGAGCGCACGAACGCCTTCCGGACTCGGAGCTGCGCATTCTGCAAGGCTGCGGCCATTGGCCGCCGCGCGAGTGCCCGGATACGTTCAACCGAGTGGTTACGGACTTTCTGGCTCGCTGAACTGGGGGATGGTTTCCGGCAGCGGCCGGGGTGGCTTCGAAGCGGAAAGTGTCGGGGAGCGTAACAGCCGCCAATGAGAACCTGTAACCTTGAGGCCCAACGCCGGAGTCAGCCTGCCCGCGAGCGCTCCGCCAGCGTCATCCGTATTCCTTCCTTCGGTCTGAGTGTGATGGAGGCGTAAGGCTCCACTTTCTGTCCAGGAGCGAGCTCCATCCTGAACCGCTGGGCCACCGTGGCCAGAACCAGGCAAGCCTCGGTCATCGCGAAGCCTGCGCCGATGCACTGTCTGGGTCCCCCGCCGAACGGGAAGTACGCGAAGCGCGGCAGCTCGTTCTCGTACCCGGCAGCCCAGCGGTCCGGGTCGAACCTCTGCGGGTCGCGGTGGTAGCGTGGGTCGCGGTGCACCACCCACTGGCTCATCAGCGCGGTGATGCCGGCGGGCATCCGGTAGCCGCCGACCTCGCACTCCCCGAGGGTCTCCCTTCCCATTACCCAGGCAGGTGGATAGAGTCGCATCGATTCCTTGATGACGCGCTCAACGTAGGGCAGCCGAGGCAGGTCGCCCACGGTCGGGGTCCTGCCGCCGAGCACGCGTTCGAGC
>JAICPP010000003.1 GCA_025929805.1 Gemmatimonadales bacterium
ATCGACGCCAGCAACGGCAAGACCAAGTGGTACTACCAAACCGTGCCGCATGATGTCTGGGACCTGGACGCGGTCTCACCTCCGGTCGTTCTCAATGTGGGTGGCCGGAAGGTTGTGGCGCACGCCGGCAAGACCGGCTGGCTCTATGTCCTTGATGCGGCTACCGGTAAGCTGGTCCGCAAGAGCGACAACTTCGTTCCGCATGAAAACATCTTCGCGTTGCCGACTGAAAAGGGGACGCGCATGCTGCCGGGCGCCAACGGCGGCGCCGAGTGGTCTCCGATCTCGGTCGACCCCACACTGGGCTACGCCTACGTGGCCGGCTTGCATCAGCCGATGAACTACATCACCCACAACGCGCCATGGGAAAAGGGGAAGCTGTGGCTCGGGTCCGCGTTTGTGGCCATCCCTGGCGAGGAGCAGTACGGACTCTTCTCCGCCATCAATCTGCGAACCGGCAAGATCGCCTGGCAGAACAAGGTGCCTCAGCCCATGATGGGTGGAGCGCTCTCCACCGCCGGAGGCCTCACGTTTACCGGTGAAGGCAACGGGAACTTCAACGCCTACAGTTCGAAGACGGGGAAACTGCTCTGGCAGTTCAATGGTGGCGCCGGCTGCAACTCGGCACCGATGACGTTCACCCATGGTGGGGAGCAATTCATCGCCGTGGCGTGCGGGGGCAACTTCCAGCTCAGCTACCCGCTGGGCGATGCGGTCCTTGTCTTCGGGCTACCGAAGCGTGCAGCTGCAAGCCAGTAAATCGGCATGGCGGCCACCCGATGGTACTGGACGCCATTAGTCATCGGCGCAGCTCTCAGCGTTGCTGGCTGGAGCCAGCAGCAGCGGGCGCCGGATTGGCTCGCGGTCGACGGGACCGATTGGCGACAGATGGATCCTGCCGTCCGGATGGCCTACGTAGAGGGGTTTCTCGCCGGGGCCGCCGTGGGGCAGGCCGCCAGTGGCGCTCGGGACACGACCGCGGTCAGGGTGGCGCTCGAGAACCTGAAGCAGAGCGGGCGGCTGCGTTTCCCCTTCGGGGCCAACGTGTATGCCAGCCGCGTGAGCGATTACTACTGGTGGAAGAACCACCTCCCCCTGCCTACCTGGTACGCTTTCCTGGAGGTGAATACGACGCTGGGTCGTCGCATATCTGATTCGGTACCTTGACGCATGATGTTGCGGGTGCACGGTTGTCGTTCTGAAGTCAGGCGGTCGTTGGCGGCCATCCTTACGATGAGGGAGACGCACCTATGAAGCGAGTCGCACTGTTGTGTGTGGGTCTGGCGGTGGGAGCGGCGAGCGCTGCCGAGGCACAGCTGACGATGCAGATGAGCAACGGCTGGTCTTTCACGTTCTCCGGCAACGTGAACGCGTTCGCGATTTACGAGTCACAGGACGAGGAAGGCGGCACACTGGGGGCCCCGGGCGGGCTCATCGGTATCGGCGGGAAAGGATTCAGCATCCGCACCGGCCTGCTCCCGGCGTTCGCGGTATTCGATGCCAAAGGGAAAGAAGGGAACACCGACCTCGGCGTGCACTTCGGGTTTGCGCCTCAGATTCAGTGCGGTGGCCAGGCGCACGACTGTTTTGGCGCCAACATCGACATGAGGCAGGTGTACCTCACCCTCGGCGGCACCTGGGGCCAGATTCTGGCCGGCCGCGAGATCGGGCTCTTCAACCGGCAGAACATCCTGACCGACCAGACTTTGTTCGGTGTCGGCGCCACCGGCGGCATCAACGGCGGCGGAACGACGCTCGGGCGCATCGGGTTCGGCTATATCTACCCTAATTTCGTTGCGCAGTTGACCTACTCCACGCCTGCCGGAAGACCGGGACAGCTCTCGATCGGTGTGTTTCAACCGGCATCGCTCGCCAGCGACGCCGGAGTGGCGTACGACGAGACGCAGATTCCTCGACTTGAGGCGGAAGGAACGTACAAGACGGGTGATGTCATGGTGTGGGTGAATGGCACAGTACAGAACGCCAAGAACACAGCGCTGGATGAATCCAAGACTGCGGCAGGCGCAGGCGGCGGTTTCCGTTTCGGCCGGACCACATTCTCCCTTACGGGCTCTGGCTATTGGGGCAAGGGCATTGGAACGACACTGCAGTTCAATGGAGTCAACTCGGGGACTGGCGGCGTGCTTGATGGCCTCGGAGTCGGGGCAGATGGTGAGCTGCGTGATTCGTACGGGTTCATCGGGCAGGTGACCTTCACCCCGGCCAACAGCAAGCTGACGGTCGCCGGCAGCTACGGCTCGAGTTACCTCCAGGCCACCGACGGTGAACCGGATTTCAAGACCGAGAACACGCTGATTTCCGGCGGTATTTACTACCAGGCCACCAAGTCACTCAAGGTCGTCGGCGAGGGCAACTTCGCCTGGACCAAGGAGTCAGTCGCTGATCCGGAGAAGAACCAGACCTTCGCCCCGGCGTTCGGGTTCATGCTGTTCTTCTAACCATAGGAGACCAGGTCATTTGACAGCGGCCCCCCTCGGGGGCCGCTGTTCTTTTTCGGACTAGTGACCTCGTTACATTACCGCCACCTCAACCACCGTGGAGCGGCTCGATGTTTTACCGTCTGGTACTGGGTGGCACCCTCCTCCTCTCGGCTTGTGCTCAGCGATACTCCGCGCCCGCCAACATTCAAACTTCAGCGGCCCCTGAGGAAGTGTTCGCCTGCATCAGGCGCCAAATGCCGACCCTCGGATACAAGCAAACCTCCATCGACGTGGACGAGCGTCGGGTCAGCGGGACCAAACTCGACCTGGAGTCCCGCAGGCCAGACACCCAATTCCGCCGCATGCTTAACCGACTGGAGGTCGAAGTAGCGCCGGAGGCCAATGGGCAGACCAGCATCGCGGTGGAGGCCCGCACGTTCGCCGAATACACCACTCAGCGTGGCCCCACGGAAGTGGAAGAGAAGCCCTCGGAGGAAGTGAAGAACGCTTCGCGTCAGCTGCTGGAGCGCTGTCGCGGGTAGCTCGGGGCAAGCCGCCCCTGCTAGCTTCCAGCTCAGCGTGGTCGCGAGCTTGCGACACCCCCTAAGGAGAGTGCGGTGGCTGTTCCGTTGGTCCAACTGACGCGGTTCGCTCCGGATTCCGGCCTGGCGGACACCAAGCCGGTGCCCGGAGGGCCTCCCCGCAAGCCCAGCTGGCTGAAGGTGAAGGCTCCCGGTGGGCCTAATTACACCCAGCTGAAGACGCTGATGCGGGAGCTGGAGCTTCACACCGTCTGCGAAGAAGCCCGTTGTCCGAACGTAGGCGAGTGCTGGGAGCACAAGGCAGCCACCTTCATGATTCTGGGCGACGTGTGCACCCGCAACTGCACCTACTGCGCGGTAGCCCACGGCACTCCCAAGGCATTCGATCCACTGGAACCGGTCCGACTGGCCGAAGCGGTGGCTCGTATGGGCCTGCAGCACGTCGTGATCACCTCCGTCGACCGGGACGACCTGCCCAACGGCGGCGCCGAGGCGTTTGCCGGCTGCATCAGAGAGATTCGGCAGCGACTTCCGGAGAGCTCGGTCGAGGTGCTGATCCCTGATTTCAAAGGGTCTGAGCGCGCCCTCGCAATCGTGATGGAGGAGCGGCCCGACATCCTCAACCACAACCTGGAAACAGCGGAGCGATTGTACCCACTGGCCCGTCCCGGCGGACGTTACCGGCGGGCACTCGAGCTGCTCGCCAACGCTCGGAGAATGGTGCCGGGCGGTTTGACCAAGTCCGGTGTCATTCTGGGTATGGGTGAGGAGTGGGACGAGGTGATCGTCTGCCTGCGGGATCTACGACGCAGCGATGTCAACGTCCTGACCTTGGGCCAGTACCTGCGCCCCTCGGCCAGACACATGCCCGTCGCCCGCTACTACACCCCGGAGGAGTTCGCCGAGCTTCGAGAAATCGGGCTCGCCATGGGCTTCTCTCATGTGCAATCGAGTCCCCTTACCCGCTCTTCCTACCACGCCTGGGAGCAAGTGACCTCCGCGCGAGCGGAGGTCATCCCGAGTCCTTCCCTCGAGCGTCGCGAGGGGAAGGCGAGAGACCTCCCAGTACACCGGCGGAGCAGCACCAGTGGCTGAATCCACCGCCGCTCGACCCAAAGCCAAGCCCAAAGGTTTGGATCCAGCCCGGGCCGAGCAGTACCGTCAGTGGCTACGGCAGATGCTCCTGATCCGCCGGTTCGAAGAAAAGGCCGGCGAGGCGTACAGCCTGGGTAAGATCGGCGGGTTCTGCCACCTCTACATCGGCCAGGAAGCGGTGGCAGTGGGTAGCCTGGGGGCGCTTGACCCGGACGATTACATCACCTGCTCTTACCGGGAGCATGGCCATGCCCTGGCCCGTGGCATTTCCGCGCGAGCAGTCATGGCCGAGCTGTTCGGGAAGGCAACCGGCTGCTCCGGCGGGAAGGGCGGCTCGATGCATCTATTCGATGCTTCCCTGGGATTCCTCGGCGGGCATGCGATTGTGGGGGCGCACATACCCATCGCGACCGGTATGGCCTTCGCAATCAAGTACCGCAACACTAGTCAGGTTGCGGTCTGCTACTTCGGTGAAGCCGCGGTGAACAACGGCGCCTTTCACGAGGCGTTGAACATGGCGGCGCTGTGGAAGCTTCCAGTCATTTATCTGTGCGAGAACAACCGCTATGGCATGGGAACGGCGTTGGAGCGCGCCAGCGCCCTCTACGACATCTCGGAGCGAGCCTGCTCCTACGATATGGCGAATGAAGTCGTGGACGGACAAGAAGTCCTGACCATGAATGCCGCCATGGAGCGAGCTGTCCAGCGCGCGCGCACCGAGAAGCTTCCGACCCTGCTGGAAGTCAGAACCTATCGCTTCATGGGCCACTCCATGTCGGATCCGATCCATGGTCATTATCGGACCCGGGAAGAGGTAGAAGATCAGCGCAAGCGCGACCCGATCGCGGTCTGGTCTCAACGCCTGATCGCGGACGGGCTGATGGATGAGGCCGCCGTGCGAAGCATGGACAAGGATGTCATGGAAGAAGTGGAAGACGCGTATCAGTACGCGGATGAGTCACCCGAGCCGGAACTGGATCAGTTGTACACGGATGTGTACGCGGAGGAAGAACGTAAAGAGTAAACGGTGAACAGTAAACGGGCCCGTCGTCACCCGTTCACCGTTTACTGTTGACTGTTCACGTCTTACTTGTCTATGCCAACTCTGACCTACCGTGACGCGCTCAATCAGGCGCTCCGCGAGGAGATGCAGCGGGACGATACTGTCTTCCTCATGGGGGAAGAGGTCGGGGTTTACCAGGGCGCCTACAAGGTCAGTCGGGGATTGCTCGATGAGTTCGGACCCATGCGGGTTGTGGATACCCCGATCACCGAACTGGGGTTTGCCGGAGTAGGGGTGGGCGCAGCCATGGTGGGATTGCGCCCGGTGATTGAGTTCATGACCTGGAACTTTGCTTTGCTCGCCGTGGACCAGCTGGTGAACTCCGCGGCCAAAATGCGTTACATGTCGAACGGTCAGGTAGGGGTGCCAGCCGTTTTCCGCGGACCGGGAGGCGCTGCGCTACAGCTCGCGGCCCAGCACTCCCAGGCGTTTGAAAGCTGGTACGCTCACATCCCCGGCCTCAAAGTGGTCACGCCGGCCACACCCGCCGATGCCAAGGGCCTGCTCAAGAGCGCCATTCGGGACGACAACCCGGTCGTCTTCATCGAAGGCGAGATGCTATACAACACCAAAGGCGAAGTTCCTGATGGAGAGCACGTCGTTCCGCTGGGCCGGGCCGACATAAAGAGAGAAGGCGCTGATGTTACCCTGGTCTGCCACTCCAAGACGGTGAGCGTAGCGCTCAAGGCAGCCGAGCAGCTGGCCAGCAATGGCGTCAACCCGGAGGTCGTGGATCTCCGCACCATCCGTCCGCTCGACGTGGATGCAATCCTCAACTCGGTGGCCAAGACCCATCGCTGCGTGGTGGTGGAGGAAGGCTGGCCGTTCGCCGGAATCGGCGCGCAGGTAGTAGATCACATTCAACGAGAGGCGTTCGACGAACTGGATGCGCCGGTTCTAAGGGTTACCGGAGCCGACGTGCCGATGCCGTACAACAAGCAGCTGGAGCGGGCAGCCAAGGCTGACCCGGAAAAGATCGTCGCCGCCGTGAATCAGGTACTGTATCGGGAGTGAGTCGCGAGTCTCGAGTCGTGAGTCACAACAGAGCCATTCTTCTCCAGCCTATGACTCGTGACCCATGACTCGCGACATGTGACTTAACGAAAGGACGTATGGCTACCAAAGTCGTCATGGAAGCCCTCTCGCCCACCATGGAAGAAGGCCGCCTGGTCGAATGGAAAAAGCAGGAAGGCGAGGCGGTAGCGGTGGGGGACGTGCTGGCCGAAGTGGAGACCGACAAGGCCGTCATGGAGCTGGTGGCGCGCGCCGGCGGGACGCTGCTGAAGCACATCGTCGAGGCCGGTTCGACGGTGCCCGTCTCCGAGCCGGTCGCGGTCATAGGAGAGCCGGGAGAGGACGGCGCGGAGGATGGAAAGCGGGGCGGCGGGGCAGCGGGGACGTCCGAAAGGGCCGAGCAACAGGCGACTCAGCCCGCACCAGGGCACAACCAGCCAGCCTCGATGCCGCCGGCCCCGCCGGCTCGGGCCGCGACCGAGAGCAGACCCTTGACACCTCGGTCCACCGGGGGTCGAGCAAAAGCATCACCGCTCGCACGGCGGATAGCAGCCGAGCGGGGGCTTGATCTCAGTATGGTAGCGGGATCGGGACCCGAGGGAAGAGTGGTGGCCCGGGATCTCGAGCATGCTGCCGAGCCGGTCTCGACGCGTCCGAGCTTCGCGCCTGCGCCGCCTGCGCGTCCTCTGCGTACTTCAGCCGACCAGGCCTATACCGATGTTCCGCTGACCCAGATCCGCAAGACCATCGCAAAGCGGCTCGCTCAGTCGCTGGGACCCATTCCCACGTTCTATCTCACCACTGAGGTGGACATGGAGCGGGTCTGGGAGGCACGAGAGGCGATGCTGCGGAGTCTGCCCCAGCAAGGAGGCGACGAGGCACCGGGGCAGGAGAGCAAGGTTTCCTTCAATGACATCATCATCAAGGCCGTAGCGATGGCGCTTCGGAAGCACCCTTCCTGCAACGCCTGGTGGCAGGACGACCACATCCGGTACTGGAATGAGGTGCATGTGAGCATGGCCGTTGCCGTGGAAGAGGGCCTGATCACTCCAGTGATCCGGAACACCGACCAGAAAGGGCTGCGTGAGATCGCGGCGGAGACACAGGACCTGGCAAGCCGGGCTCGAGAGCGGCGCCTTCGTCCGGAGGAGTACACCGGCGGAACCTTTTCGGTCTCCAATCTAGGCATGCTCGACATCGACGAGTTCACCGCCGTCATCAACCCGCCCGAGGCCGGTATTCTGGCGGTGGGCCGCATCGCTCAGAAGCCGGTCGTTCACGAGGAGGCCATTGCCTTGCGGCGCCGGCTGCGGCTTACCATGTCCTGTGATCACCGGGTAATCGACGGGGCGACTGGAGCCCAGTTCCTCAAGACCCTGAAGCAAATGCTGGAAAATCCGTTGGCGCTTGTTTGGTGACAGCGTGAACGGGGTAAACAGTGAATGGGACGGCTGCCTTGCCGCCCCGTTTACCGTTCACCGTTACCGTTCACGCTTTTCCACAATCACGAGGAAGACGTGGCCAATCAGTTTGATGTCATCATCGTAGGCGGGGGGCCAGCGGGCTATGTGTGTGCCATTCGCGCCGCACAGCTTGGACTCGCCACCGCCGTCGTCGAGCGAGACAAGCTCGGCGGTGTGTGCGTCAACATCGGCTGTATTCCAACCAAGGCTCTCCTCCACAGTGCATACATAGCAAACCTGGTGAGCCATGACGCCAAGGAGCTGGGCGTGGAGGTCGGGAGCGTGAAGACCGACTACGGTGTCGCCATGCGGCGCTCCCGAAAGGTCTCGGAGCAGAACTCCAAGGGCGTCGAATTCCTGATGAAGAAGCACAAGGTCACGGTTATCAAGGGAACCGGAGTCCTGGGGCGTAACCGGATGGTTCGGGTTGCCACGGATGAGTATCAGGCGCGGAAAGCCGTGATCATCGCGACCGGTTCGCGAGTAAAGGGAATACCCCAGATCGGGCTGGAGATCGATAAGAACGCCGTCATCAGCTCGGACGAGGCGCTGTTTCTCGAGAAGCCACCCGCGTCGCTGGCTATCATCGGCGCTGGCGCTGTGGGGTGTGAATTCGCCGATATCTTCAACGCCTTTGGCAGCAAGGTAACGCTGATCGAGGTGCTGCCCAGGATACTGCCGATCGAGGATGCCGAAGCTTCCGAGGCCTTGAGCAAGAGCTATAAGAAACGGGGCATTACAGTCCTGGCCGGTGTGAAAGTCAAACAGGCGAAAGTCGGCAAGGAAAAGGTCACCCTCACCATCGATAACAGCGGCAAGAACGAGACGATCGAAGCCGAAAAGGTTCTGATGGCAGCGGGGCGAGCGGTAAACACCGAGGATCTGGGCCTAAAGGAAGCCGGTATCCAGCTCACCGACCGCGGCTTCATCAAGGTGAACCTCGACACTCTGGAAACCACGGCCTCGGGGATCTACGCCATTGGTGATGTCGCCGGTCCTCCGATGCTGGCCCACAAGGGGAGCCGTGAGGGAGTCGTGGTAGCCGAGCGAATCGCCGGCCATCGGCCCCAGCCCATCAAGTATGACAACGTGCCGAGTGTCACGTACTGTCATCCCGAGGTCGCGAGTATCGGGGTCACCGAGGATCAGGCCAAGGAACGGAAGCTGGATTATCAAGTAGGACGCTTCCCTTTCAGCGCCAATGGTCGGGCACGAACCGCCGGAGAGACGGAGGGATTCGTCAAGATCATTCGAGACAAGAAGTACGGCGAGATCCTGGGAGCGCACATCGTAGGGAGCCACGCCTCGGAGATCATTCACGAGTTGGCGGTTGCTCGGCAGAACGAGTACACGGTGGAGGAGGTTGACCTGGCTATTCACGCCCACCCCACGCTTTCTGAGGCGATTGCCGAGGCCGCTTTGGACTCAATGGGACAGGTGATTCATATCTAGGGACCGGGACCAGGGGCCGGCGACCAGGGTAGAGGTGAGATGTAGAGGGGAGATCGGTGAATGATTGCGAGTGGCCAAATCAGGAGTCCCATAGAGTTTGTGGCAGTGGTGGTTTCCTGCGCGACATCCGCGGGACTGCTGGTGATCACCGCCACAGTCGTGGGCGTCGACGCGCTGCGCACCGACAGCGGCCCTGCCGATCTCAACCTCTCATTTTACCTCCTGGTGGGAGGAACCCTCTTCGGCATCCTCCTGGCGGCCTATGCGGCCTGGCACCTGCTCGCGCCGGTGGACTCGACGTATCGGCGCGGCGGGCTCGCCATCGTGAGCGCCTTCGCCACCACGGCAATCATGTTGATCTGCATTCCCATCCATCAGCTCCTCGGCCGGACCGGTCTTCTGGTCCTCCTCTGCCTTTCCGGGGTGACCACCCTGGCCCTGGCCCGCCTTGCTCGCCGGCTGGGTGGGAGCCCATGAGCCACCTGCTGTCGGTGCGGGACCTGGGACGCCAGCCATATGGCCGGGTTCTCGAGCTGCAGCGCCGTCTGGCCCGCCTTCGGGCTGAAGGCGCCCTGACAGAGGATATCCTCCTCCTGGTCGAGCATGATCCGGTCGTGACCCTGGGACGAGGCGCGCGACCTCAGAGTCTGCCGATTCCGCCAGCAGAGCTCGAGCGACGGGGCGTGGAGGTATGCGAGGTTGAGCGGGGAGGAGACGTCACCTTCCATGGGCCCGGTCAGCTGGTTGGCTATCCGGTGTTGGACCTGAGAAAACATCGACAGGATCTGCACTGGTATCTGAGGGCACTCGAGGAGGCGCTCATTCAGGGGCTGAATGCCCTGGGACTGGGCGCAGGCAGGAATCCCGGACTCACTGGGGTATGGACCAGGGGACGCAAGATCGGGAGCATCGGGATTCACGTGAAGCAGTGGGTTACCTACCATGGGTTTGCGTTGAACGTGAATACCGACCTCTCCTATTTCGATCTGATTGTTCCCTGTGGTATCAAAGACGTTACCATGACCAGTGTGGCCCTCGAGCTCGGGCGCGTCGACGCCGCCTCGCTCTGGGCCGAGACCCGGGATGCGATTGTAGATGGAATGGGGGCAGCATTCGATCTGAGCCCTGCCCCGGTTGCCTTTGGGAGGCCAATCGGTTTTTCTCCCTAACATGGCTGACTCGACCCGCCGGCCCTCCCCGGAAACCCAGGCTGATCAGAGGATCAGGGAAATACTCCGGGCGGCCGACAGTTGGTCCCGCGAAGCACCCCGTGCACTCATGCCCCCTATCCGCGCCGTCTGTATCCGGCTGGCCGAGATGGTCGCGGATCAGCGGCACTACCTGGCACCACTCCCGGAACCCCAGGAAACCGAACGACGCACCGTCTTGACTCTGGTCGCCGACCGGCTGCGGTCCAAACCGGTTATCGAGGGGGTGGAACAGCACCTGAAGGAATTGGAGGAGCTTGAGCTGCGCTCGACCGGCTCATGGGCAGTGGTCGCCTCGGCTCAGACCGAGTGGATCACCACTGCCATCAGGTATCTGGAAGGCTGTGCCGCCCGGCTTCCTGCCGGTGACCGCCCAGATCCCTATTGGGCCGATGACGTGGTCGCCGGGATTATTGCCTCGGTGCGGGCCCTCATCGGGGTGGACGAGTTGCACGCACGAACCGAGGCCCGCTATTCCGGTCCGGTAAAGCGAGCCTCACCCGAGGAAGAGTAAGCGCGCGCCGAACCGCCTTTCTCCGCAAACAACCGGAAGAATCGGCTGAAGATCTCGACTCCACTCCAGAGCTGAGCCAGATCCAGCTTTTCGTTGGGGGAGTGGAGACCGTCATCCGGCAGTCCGATCCCGGTAAGAATGACCGGCGCTCCTGCCAGACCCAGCTCCGGCACGATCGGAATCGACCCGCCCGCCCGCACCTGAACAGCTTTGCGCCCAGTCACCGACTCGAACGCCTCATCCAACACCTCGAATGCCGGCGTGCTGACGTCAACTTGGACCGGATCGCCGCCATGCAACAGGTTTACCTCTACGTCCGCCCACTTGGGCGCAGCCTGAGCCACCGCCCGTTTGAGCGCCCTTCCCACTTCCTGAACCTGGTTGCCGGGCACCAATCGCAAGCTCACTTTGGCGGTGGCCTGAGCGGGAATGACCGTCTTGGCTCCCTCGCCCACAAACCCACCCCTGATCCCATGAATCTCGAAGGTGGGCAACGCCCAGACTCGCTCGAAGACAGTCCGGTCCTGGAGCCCGGTGAGCACCTTCCCTGTCACCTCGCTTCGGATGAACCCCTCGCGGTCGAATGGCAGCCGCTTCCACGTATCCAACTCGGCTTGGGTAGGTGGCTCGACTGCCTCGTAGAGCCCGGGAATCCGGATCTCACCCGTCTCCGATTTCAGGGCACAGAGTATCCGAGCCAGGGTCTCGATGGCGTTGGGAGCCACTCCGCCGTAGGTCCCGGAGTGCAGATCCCGCTGGAGGGTACGCACCGAAATCTCGGCATAGCACAGTCCCCGTAGCGCGGTATAGACGGCCGGCACCCCCGGCGCGTAGTACGACATGTCACAGACCAGGGCCGCGTCGGCCCGGGTACGTTCAGGCTCTCGCTTGAGCAGCTCGTAGATCACCGTGCCGCCACACTCTTCCTCGCCCTCGAAGATGAAATGCACGTTCAGCGGCGGCCGTCCCCCACGATCGAGCACGGCCTGGTAGGCCTTGAGCAGGCAGAAGACCTGACCTTTGTCGTCCGACGCGCCGCGGGCGTAGAGCTTGCCGTCTCGGACAGTCGGACTGAAGGGAGGCGAGATCCATTCATCCAGCGGATCAGGCGGCTGGACGTCATAGTGGCCGTAAATCAGAAGAGTGGGTTTTCCAGGAACCTGCGGCCCTTCGCCCCAGACCACCGGATGGCCAGGCCCTTCGAGCATATCTACCGTGGGACACCCCAGCTGATGCAGATGATCCCTGAGCCACTCCGCCGCCCGCCGGCAATCGGCAGCATGGGCGGGCAATGCGCTCACACTGGGAATTGCCAGGAACTCGGACAGCTCCCGGATCTGGCGGTCCTGCCCCGATTCTCTCAACGTCGAGTTCATACCTGAGCCTCACAAGTCATTCCGAGCGCTCGTTCACTGCCCGCTCGAGCCGAACGAACGCGCTGTCTCCCTGCGCTCCCGCCATGAGTGTCTCGAGCGCGCTCACGCTTTGCCGGATGTCCCCCCCGTGCTGCTGGTGCCAGCGTTCGAACAGGTCGAGCCGAGTCCGGTATATTCTGGCCCCGATCAGCTGCGCGTTGTTTATGGGCCGCTCGGTAAGCCGGCTGACGCGGTAAGTTCGGAGCCACCGGCCGACCGGTCCTTCCAGCTGGCTTCGGGCCCAGGCCGCTGCCTGCCGGCGGCCCTCCTCCAGAGCGGCAGAGTCGGGCTTTGTGACGTAGAGCGTCTCCAGTCGGGCAACCAGCGCGGCATAGTAGTCCGCCAACACCGTTTCGTCGTGCCACCGGTCGGCAGCCTGCCGGGCCCGCACGGTATCACCTCGAGCTCGGAAGAACGCCTCGGCTGAGCGGTACCCCACCAGCTGCGCGAAGCTCTCATTGAATGGAGTCGCGCTTTTCACATACAAAGTGTTGTGCGCGATCTCGTGGAACACGGTCGCTGCGAGCTCCACCGAATCCCGGGTGAGCGCCGTGGAGAGCAATGGGTCGTTGAACCAACCCAGAGTGGAGAAGGCCCCCGAGGGACGCAGATAGGTGTCATACCCGCGGGCGGCAAACCGGGCAGCTTCCCGTCGTGCGGCCTCGAGGTCAAAAAATCCCTTGTAAGGAATTTTTCCTACTATCGGATACTTCCAGGTGTGGGGACAGATGCAATCTTTCGGCGCGGCCTGAAGCACCAGCAGCAGGGTATCCCGGCCGACATCGGCGTAAGCCGTATACGTCTCTTTTGCTTCGAGCCCCAGCTGGGCCGCAAAGTCCCGGGCTGCCAGCACCAGCTCCAGGGAGCGTCGGACGTTTGGTTTGACCGAGCTGTCTCGAACCAATCGAGAGATCGGTTGGCGTGACTTGAGAATGCGGGTTTCTTCAAACCCCGCGCGCGTGATGTAGCGGACATCATCGCTGGCCAGGTAGGCAGTGCCGTATCCGGCAAAGATCGCAGCCACGAGGGCGAGGAAAATCATGCGCTTCAACGAATCCGAACGAGGGCAATCCGCGGCACGATGGACCTGGGCAGCTGCCCACCGCTGGCATTGGTCAGCCTGAGATCTACCGCTGCCGCGCCCGGGGCTTGCACCACTCGCACGTGCCGGCCGGATCCCGCTCGCAGGGTTCCGTTGTGACCGTAGTTAGTCCCGTCGGTGCTGTCCGGAGCCAAGGGGAATGCCATCCCGTTCGCTTCAGCGGCGAGTCGAAAGTTCCAGCTCTTGTATCTGAGGCGGCTACCCGGAGCGGAGAACCCCGGGAGATCATCGAGATAGTTCGCCAGCTGCCATTCGCCTACCAAAATAGAAAAGTCTACACCAGTCCGAGCGGTCACATTGACACTGCCGAGCTGACTGGTAGCCACCAGGGCGCGGGTCAGGTCGGTCCCCATGATCGTGTCGGTGGCAAAGTGGTCCGCCAGCCAGCGCACGAAGAGCCAGTTCGCGCCTCGCTCCTCCAGCTTTCCAGTGGAATTTCCCGGCTCGATCAGGAAGAAATCTTCCGGGGATGCCAGATACTCAAACGCGTTCAACAGGTCGCCCTGTCCCAGAAATTCTGCCGCACAGGACGGCGAGCTGGGACATTCCGAATCCGGAATCTGGCGGCCGCCCAGCTCCTCAGCGAAGTGAGAGAGTCCTTCGTTCAACCAGGTATCCTCCGCGGGACTATTCCGGATCAGGACGTGCTGGTTGAAACTGATCATGTGCTGCAGCTCATGAATGAAGGTCGCGGGTAGCCGGCTGTTCGCCTCGTCCTTGGAGATGGTGCACGCCGAGTTGTTGGGGTCGGGAACCAGACCGTAGAAGACCTCGGCTTCATTGGATCCGGGGTTCTCGCTCGATCGCGGGAGCAGATCCGCGCCGAAGAAATACCCCAGGATTACCCGTCCGGTGCTGTTGCAGTCGGGACTGAGCGCGTTGACCAGTTGAGTCAGGAGGACAATGATCACCCCATTCGCGTCGACATCGGACTCCTCACCAAAGGCCGCTGCATCGATCGGATAGAGATACTGATCGAAGAGCACTCGTACCCGGTCCAGATCGGTGTCGGTGTAACCGCCGACCGGCGCAGCATTGTCCACGAAGATCGCGACCCGTTGTCCAACCGATCGGGCGGTCGCCGTACTCTGCACAAACTCGGTGCACTCCGAGGACGAGCACACGTCGAACGACCGCTGCTCCCCCACGACCGGCGGGGGAGCGCCGGCTACTTCGATCCGCCCGCGGCTGAACAGGGCATGAGAGACCTCGCCGGCCAGGGCTCGCTCGCGCGCCCGGAGCAGACTATGGAACCGCTGGGGAGGTAGCGGCTTCCGAAAGGCCGACAGGATGGGCGAGGGCAAGGGGGATGCCGCGGCCAGGGGGGCCGACACGCCACTCAAGAGGTAGGGTGAGGACACCCCGGCGGGAGTCTCCTGACCGGCGGTAGCCAGCGGAACGTAGAGATGCTCCGCACCGGCTGATCCTGCTGCGGGCAGCCGAACACAGGCCCCCGCAAAAGGGTCCAGAATCTGATGCTGGCCCACCGCGAGCGCCCGGGTGCTCGCCTCTGAGCACTCCAGCGACCCCGTACCGGGACCGGTGCTGTCACTGCAGCCAGCCAGGGTGAGACCCGCCAGAGTGGTAATGAAGGCGCGCTTGCGTCGCACTTGCTGAACTCCACCGTTGCGGAAGCAGGGAAAACGAACACGGAAGAACCGCGTGGTAGACAGCAAAATAAGGTGCCGCAACAGCTTTTGACAATCTTCCGGCCTGCCGGTACTTTCTCATCCGTGTCCGAGAACAATCGGCTGTCGGCGGTCAAGTTCGGTGCTGACGGACTGGTGCCGGTCGTGACCCAGGAGAGCCGTTCCGGCGACATTCTGATGCTCGCCTACGCCAATCGAGACGCGCTCGACCGCACGCTCTCCACCGGTTTTGCTCACTACTACAGCAGATCCCGCGGCACCTTGTGGCAGAAAGGGGAGACGTCGGGGCAGACTCAGCGGGTGACCGAGATCCGACTGGACTGCGACGGCGACGCCGTTCTCTATCGGGTGGAGCAGGAGGGGCCTGCCTGCCATACCGGCACGAGGACTTGCTTCTCGACCGTAATCGAGCGGACCGGCGGTCTGGCGGACGGCCGGTCGATGGAAGAGGATCCGGGCGGCCATCTGCTCAGCCGCCTGGCGCGTACGATTGCGGCACGGGCCCAAGAACGACCGGAAGGATCGTACACGGCGAAGCTGCTGGCCAGCGGGGTGCCCCGGATCTCGCAAAAAGTTGGCGAAGAGGCGGTCGAGACCGTCGTGGCGGCAAATACGCAGAGTGACGAGCGTCTCGCCTGCGAATCAGCCGACCTCATCTATCACTGGTTGGTGCTCCTGCATGCACGTCGCGTCTCACTGGATGCAGTGTGGGAGGAGCTTGAAAAGCGGGGAGAAAAGCGTGAGCGGTGAACGTGAACGGTAAACGGGATCTTGCACCGAGGTCGATCTCTCCTCCCGTTCACCGCCAACCCTCACCGTTTACGCATTGATATAAAGGGATATGTCCTTCGTCCACCTCCATACCCATAGCGAATACTCCCTGCTCGACGGGGCCAATCGAATACCCGAGCTCGTAGCCCATGTCAAAAAGCTCGGCATGGATGGTCTCGCTGTTACCGATCACGGAAACATGCACGCCGCCTGGGACTTCTACGAAGAAGCCAGGCGGCAGCAGATCCGCCCGATCCTGGGCTTCGAAGCTTATCTGGCGTTTGGCTCACGCAGTCTTCGGGAAAAGCCGCAATGGGCGCCGGCACCCTACAGCCACCTGGTCCTGCTGGCTCGCAATCAGGAAGGATACAAGAACCTGGTCCGTCTTACCTCGATCGGGTTCATCGAGGGATTTTACCGGCGCCCCAGGATCGACAAGGACGTGCTGGCGGAGCACTCCGGCGGCCTGATCTGTCTCGCCGCCTGCCTGTCCGGCGAGGTGGCGCTCTACCTGCGTCTAGGAAAGTTCGAGGAGGCGCGCAAGAGCGCTGAGTGGTTCAGCCGAACGTTCGGCAGCGACGGCTTCTGGCTGGAGATCCAGCAGCACGGCATTGCAGAAGAGCGGCAGGTCACCGAAGGCATGCTGCGCCTGGGCCACGAGCTTGGCATCGGAGTAGTCGCCACCAACGATGCCCACTACCTGCGGCGGGAGGATGCCGAAGCGCACGACGTGTTGTTGGCCATCGGCACTGCCAGTGATCTGGATGACCCCAAGCGGTTCCGCTTCCTGGGGCAGGAGTCCTACGTAAAATCCGAAGCGGAGATGCGGGCACTCTTCCCCGCAAATCCCGAGACTCTGAGCAACACCGTCAGGGTTGCCGACCTGTGCGAGTTCGATTTCGAGAAACGGTACTTCCTTCCGGTATTTCCTCGCCCGGAGTCGTTCGCGAGCGACGAGGAGCTGCTCTCGCATCTCGCCACCAGTGGGGCGGAGCAACGCTATGGTTCGCCTCTTCCCGCCGCCGTGCGGGAACGCCTCATGTACGAGCTCGAGGTGATCGAACGGGCAGGGTACGCCGGCTACTTCCTCATCGTCCAGGATTTCATCGCGGCCGCGCGGGAGCGCGGCATACCGGTGGGCCCCGGCCGCGGCTCGGTCGCGGGCTCGCTGGTGGCGTACGCGTTGGGGATCACCAATGTATGCCCCTTGAAGTTCGACCTGCTGTTCGAGCGGTTTCTGAATCCAGAGCGGGTCTCCATGCCCGACATCGACGTGGATTTCTGTTTCGAACGGCGAGGCGAGGTCATCGACTACGTCCGGGAACGTTATGGCCGCGAGAGCGTGGGCCAGATCGTCACCTTCGGCACGATGAAGGCGCGCGCCGCGGTGAAGGACGTCGCCCGGGTTCTCCGGATCCCTCCCGGAGAGGCAGACAGAATCACCAAGCTCATCCCATCCGGACCGGCATACAGCCTCACCATCAGGGACGCCGAGAAGAAGATCGACGAGCTGCGTGATCTGGTAAAGGCGAATCCGGTGTATGGACGCCTGGTCGACCTGAGCTCGCGCATCGAGGGAATCTCCCGGCACATGTCGGTGCACGCGGCTGGAGTCGTCATCGCGCCAGGACCGTTGTGGGAGTACGTGCCGGTATGCACCGCGCCCACCAAAGGCGCGGGAGCCCCCACCGAGGGAGAAGAGTCCATCATCACCCAGTACGAGATGGGTGCCCTGGAAAAAGTCGGCATGCTCAAGATGGACATGCTCGGGCTCAAGACGCTTACGGTCATCCATGACGCCGTGAATATGATTGCCGTCCGGCATGGATCTGCGCCCTCCATGGATGACATCGCGTTGGACGATCCCGCGGTGTACGAGCTGTTGCGGCAAGGAAGAACCGCCGGGGTATTCCAGTTCGAATCCCCTCTCGCCACCGACACGCTGCGGGCTATGAAGTGCGACCGGTTCGACGACCTGGTGGCCAGTAACGCACTCTTGCGTCCGGGACCGCTCGACGCAGGCATGCACACCGTCTTCATCCGCAGAAAGCTGGGGCAGGAGAAGGTCACCTATCCCCATCCATCGCTCAGGGATATCCTGGAGCCCACCTACGGCGTCATCACCTATCAGGAACAGGTGATGCGCATCGCTAACGTGCTCGCGGGATTCAGCCTGGCAGAAGCGGATGTTCTGCGGAAAGCGGTAGGCAAGAAGGACGCGGAGCTGATTCGAAAGGAGCTGGGGAAGTTCTGCGAGCGGGCCCGGGCACTGGGCCATCCGGGAAAGCTGGTGGACGATCTCGCCGCCCAGATCGAGACCTTTGGTCGCTACGGTTTCAACAAGTCCCACTCGGTTGCCTACTCGATCCTGTCCTATCAGACCGCTTGGCTCAAGGCGCACCGTCCTGCCGAGTTCATGGCGGCGCTCCTCTCCTCGGAGATCGGTAATACCGATAAGGTCGTACAATACATCAATGAAGCCCGCGAGCTGGGCCTCGAGATCCTGCCGCCCGACGTGAACGAGTCCGGATTCAAGTTCACGGTGATCGGGGAGCACAGGATCCGGTTCGGGCTGGGCGCCATCCGCAATGTGGGTGAGGGAGCCATTGCTTCGATCATCGCCGGCCGGGAAACGGCGCCCTACCGTACCATTGCACAGCTGGTGGAGCAGATCGATCTCCGGCTCTGCAACAAGCGGGTGCTTGAATCTCTGGTGGCGGCAGGCGCCTGCGATTCTCTCGGCGGCCATCGCAAGCAGCTGATCGAAGCGCTGGAACCGGCCTTGGCCGAAGCACAGCTCATCCAGGCGGAACGCGAAGCGGGACAGGGATCGCTGTTCGGAGACGGCGGGACGAGCGGAAGCGGCGGACAAAGCGGAACGGTTCCGGCCGCTCATTCCGCTCCCTCCGCTTCTTCCGCCTTGCCCGACATTCCAGCATGGACCGAGGCCGAGCGGCTGGCCAAAGAGAAGGAGGTGCTCGGCTTCTTCATCTCGGGCCATCCCCTGGAGCGCTTCCGAGCGGAAGTCGAGCTCTTTGGCACCCGGACCACGGCAACACTGGGGGCATGGGGCGAGCAGCAGGTGAGCGTCGCCGCTGTCGTTACCGGGGTCAAACGTCAGATCTCCAAGAAGACTGGCAAGGAGTACGCCCGCCTCGTTCTGGAAGACTTCCACGGCACGGCGGAGGCCATCGTCTTTCCTGAGGCATGGGCCAAGCTCAACCAGATCATCCGGCCTGATTCGGCTCTACTGCTGACCGGCGGATACAGCGACCGCGATCGCGGCGACGATCAGGCGCCGTTCATCGTGGAGAATGCCGGGCCGCTCGAGGAGCTCAAATCATCCGGGGCCCTGGCGTTGAGCCTGCGCTGGAAAGCGCCGTCGGCGCCCGAGCCCGCCGCGCTCAAGGAGGTTGTGGCGTTGTGTTCGGCCCATCCCGGCCCGACGCCACTCTATATTGAGTGGAGCGACGGCAACGGGGAGGCGGTTCGTCTCCGATCCCGGCGCGTCCGCGTCGCGGCGGAAGACGACCTCATTCGGGCCCTCAGGAATGTGCTGGGCGCCGAGTCCGTCCACTACGTCAAGGCGGGATGACCCCGATGGCTTCGGCCTACACCCTGGAGTTCGAGAAACCACTGCTGGAGCTGGAGCGACAGATCGATGATTTGAAACGGATCGGGAGTGAACGCCAGATCGACATCGATGGTGAGCTGGAGGGACTCACCAACAAGCTGGAATCACTTCGAGCAGAGATCTACCGAAATCTGACCCCCTTCCAACGGGTCATGGTTGCCCGACATCCCCGCCGCCCGTACACGCTCGATTATCTGAGCACCATCTTCACCGATTTCATCGAACTGCACGGGGACCGGCTCTACATGGACGACCCCGCGATCGTGGGCGGTTGGGCCCGGCTGGGTGGGGTTTCGGTCATGGTCTTGGGGCATCAGAAAGGGAGGGACACCAAGGAGAATCTGAAGCGGAACTTCGGTATGCCGCACCCGGAGGGATACCGAAAGGCACTTCGCCTCATGAAGCTCGCGGCCAAGTTCGGTGCTCCGGTCATCACGCTGATCGATACGCCTGGCGCATACCCTGGTCTGGGTGCGGAAGAGCGGGGACAATCCGAGGCGTTGGCCAGGAACATCCTCGAAATGTCGTGTCTTCCTACGTCCGTCATCGCTGTAGTCATCGGGGAGGGTGGTTCGGGTGGCGCACTCGCGCTGGGCGTGGCGGACCGGGTGTTGATGCTGGAGAACTCGGTCTACTCGGTGATCTCCCCCGAAGGCTGCGCGGCCATTCTCTGGAAAGACGCCACCCAACGGGAACGTGCCGCCGAGGCGCTCCGAATCACCGCCGAGGATCTCCTGCGATTCAAGGTCATCGACGAGATCATCAAGGAGCCCGTCGGAGGAGCCCACGTGGATCCCGACACTGCCGGAGAAGCCTTGCGGGAGGCGCTGATCCGCCACCTCACCGAGCTGCGCAAGATCAAGCCCGAGAAACTGGTGCGACGCCGGGCCGAGAAATATGCCGCGATAGGCGCGTTCACCGAGGCATGATGAGCCAAACAGTCGAAGTCCGGTTCAAGGGAACCCGCAAGGCCTACTTCCTCTGGGAAGATGAGACCGACCCCATTCGGGTGAAGGATGCCGTAGTAGTAGAGGTCGAGCGTGGGCGTGACCTCGGGCGGGTGACGGCGGTGGGGGACGTTGCCTCGAAGAAGTGCGGCGGTTGCACCAGCTGCGCCGTTGGGGAGACCACCGAGGAGCCGGCCACGCTCAAGCCGGTTATCCGGCGTGCCACCGCCGAGGACCTCAAGGTTCATCAGGAGATCAGACTGTCGGAGGAAGAGGTGCGGCAAAAGGTGATCCAGCGGGTGCGAGCGCACGAGCTGTTGATGAAGGTGAGCGACACCGAGTGGCAGTGGGACCGGAACAAGTTGACGATCTACTTTACCGCCGACAAACGGGTCGATTTCCGTGCCCTGGTGAGGGACTTGGCGTCGCTCTTCCGCACCCGGATCGAGCTGCGGCAGATCGGGGTCCGCGACGAGGCTGCCCGCCTGTCCGGGGTAGGGCGCTGCGGCAGGGAGTACTGCTGCTCCACCTGGCTCAAGGAGCTTTCCCCGGTCAACCTCGGGCTGGCCAAGGACCAGCACCTCTCGCTGAACCCCTCCCAGATCTCCGGCGGCTGCGGCAGACTGCTCTGCTGCCTCAAATACGAGCACGATTTCTACGTCACCACCCGTAAGCGCTTTCCAAAGGAAGGAAAGACGCTCAAGACGGCGGCCGGCGCGGAGAAGGTGATTGCGGTCGATATTTTTCGGGAGCGGGTTTTCCTCCGCAGCGACGAGCACGGCTCCCGAATCATTCCCCTCGCCCAACTGCGAGAAGAGATGGATCGCCTCGGCGAAGTGTTCCCCGTCAGTGAGTCACGCGCTCAGCGAGCCAGCACGAAGCACCCCGAGGCACCAAGCTGAAGCGGCCGCGGACAAACGCAGATGACGTAGATTCACTCATTTGATAGAGCACAACAGAGTGGTTGAAGGAGTACCCCGCCCGTCGTCTTCATCACCCTGCAAAGCAGTGTTCATCCGGGTTCGGGAACCCGCGAAGCGGGTGTGCTCCGTTGATCTGCGGTTAGACTACAGGGGATTCGTTATCTCAGGGAGAGCTGATTGCCCAAGTTTTATCTGACAACCGCGATCGATTACTCCAACGGCGATCCGCACCTGGGACACGCCCTGGAAAAGGTCGGCGCCGATGCCATTGCGCGGTATCGGCGGCTGCGGGGTGATCGGGTCCACTTCCTGATGGGAATGGACGAGCATAGCCAGTCGGTGCTCCAGGCAGCGGCCCGCGCTGGCATGCAGCCCAACGAGTGGGTAGATCGGATGGCCGACCGGTTCCAGGAGTTCTGGCAACGCCTGGAGTGTACGAACGATGACTGGATCCGTACCACCGAGCCGCGCCATGCCGCCGCGGTTACCGAGCTGCTACGGCGGATTCAGCGGCTCCATCCCGACGACCTGTACGTCGCGGAATACGAGGGTCTTTACTGCACCGGCTGTGAGGAATTCAAGCAGGAAAGTCAGATCGTAAACGGGCACTGCATCGAGCACCCCACCCTGGAGCTCATTCCCACCCGCGAGCGCAACCACTTCTTCCGGCTCAGTGGTTATCGCGATCGCGTGCTCGAGCTGATTAGGGCGGGCCAGTTCAGGGTCGATCCCGCAATCCGCCGCAATGAGGTCTTGCGGCTGCTCGAGAGCGGGTTGCAGGACATTTCGGTCTCTCGACTCCGGCAGCCCTGGGGAATTCCCTTCCCCGGCGACCCTGAGCAGACGGTCTATGTCTGGTTCGATGCGTTGATCAATTACCTCTCGGCGACGGGGTTTCCCGGGTCGGGCTTTGAACGTCTCTGGCCCACTGACCTGCATGTGATCGGAAAGGGGATTACCCGTTTTCACTGCGTGGTCTGGCCGGCCATGCTGCTCAGCGCCGGGCTCGAGCTACCGCGGCAGGTGTGGGCGCACGGCTACGTGCAATGGGAAGGCGCCAAGATGTCGAAGACCAGTGGCACCGCCGTGACTCTCGACGAGGCCATCGACCGTCACGGGCCCGATTCACTCAGGTATTTCCTGCTCCGCGAGGTTGGCTTCGAGGCCGATGGCAACTTTACCTGGGAACGATTCGACGAGCGCTACACATCGGATCTCGCCGACGGGCTGGGGAATCTGGTCTCCAGAACGCTGGCGATGCTCACCAAGTACCGGGATGGGATAGTGCCGCCCGCTTCCGCCATCACCGAGCTGGATCGTACGGGGCTGCAGGCGCTCGCCCAATACACTCGCGCAATGGACGCTCTCGACCTTCGCGCCGGGGCCGAAGCCGCATGGGAACTAGTGTCGTCCGCCAATCTCTACGTGCAACAGACTGCACCCTGGGCCCTGGCAAAAGCAGGTAGATCCGACGAGCTGGATCAATCGCTGGCCGCCTTGGCCCGCGTGCTGGGGCGGCTGGCGATTTTAACCAGCCCATTCATTCCAGGGAAGGCTCAGGCCATCTGGCACATGCTGGGGATGGAGGGAACGGTGGCCGCGGTGCAGTGGGAGTCGGCGGAGCAAACTCCGGTAACAGGCCGGAGAGTTCGCCGGTCCGACGTCCTGTTTCCCAAGCCCGCGAGCGTGTAGAAGTTACCGGATATTCTTGCGAAACTATTTGACAGTGAAAGAGTTATCACTCAATTGACCTCTTGACAATCCTTATCGCCGTGAGCCACCTTAGCTTTGAAGGGCGAGCAGACCGGCAGAGGCAGAACCGCCGATCAGCTGCCGGAGGTTTTGAGGAACGTCAGGTACGAGGTGCGTGTCATGGCCAAACGCCGTTGGACTCTGGTTCTTGTCCCCCACGGGTCGGAGCCCTCGCGTATTGTCGAGGTCTCCTACGGCGTGCTGCGCCTCGCTGCCCTGGTGGTCGGGGGGATTGTGGTTTTAGCCCTCATGGCGGGTTATGCCACCATCTCTCATACGACTGACCTGTCGCGCGCCGCTCGCTTGCAGGAGGAGAATGCCTCACTGGCCCGGGAGATCGGCGATTTGCACGGACGGCTGGTCAGCCTGGCCGACACCCTCAGCACCATTTCCCAACGCGATGCCCGGATCCGGGTCCTAGCGAACCTCGAACCGATCGATCCCCAGGTCCAAGCGGCCGGCATCGGTGGCCCGGGCACGTCTGAGTTGAGCCTGACCGGCCTTACCGGATTGCCCCGGCGTACCGCTGAAGTGCGGGTCGACCTCAGCGCCTTGATTCGGCGAGCCAACCTGCTGGCCTCGTCGTTCAAGGAAGCCGCCGACAGTCTGGCGCTGCACAGCGCCAGGCTTGCCGCTACCCCGTCGATCATGCCGACTCAGGGCTGGCTCACCAGCGCGTTCTCGTCCATGCGCTCCCATCCGATTTTGCACATGGCGCGACCGCACGAAGGGATCGACGTTACCGCACCCATGGGCAGCCCGATTGAGGCGCCTGCCGCAGGGGTGGTCAGCGACGCCGGTTGGGAGAACGGTTACGGCAATACCATCACGATCAATCACGGGTTCGGTATCGTGACCAAGTTCGCCCATGCCTCCAAGCTCCTGGTCAAGACCGGCCAGCGGGTCTCGCGGGGACAGAAAATCGCCCTGGTGGGCAACTCCGGTCTCGCCACCGGACCACACCTGCATTACGAGGTGCACGTGAACGGCCGGCCGGTGAATCCGTTGAAGTACGTGTTGCCGGAGGGGGTTGTGACGGATTAGGACGGGAAGGACGGAAGCAGAGAGGCTCCGAAGAGAATCCAGAACTAAAGCTCCGAGACCAACTGGTCACGGAGCTTTTTTCGTACCTCCTTCCCGTCTTTTCTCGTCTCTTCTCAAAACGTCACCTTGGGTGCCTCAGCGGCCCCGGGAGCTGCCTCGAAGTACTCACGGGGTTTCCCCATGCCAAAGACCTTGGCCGTCAGATTATAGGGGAATCGCCGGATATACGCGTTGTATTCGCCCACTGAGGTGTTGTAGTCCTGGCGCGCGACGGAGATCCGGTTCTCAGTGCCCTCCAGTTGATCCTGCAGCTGGCGAAAGTTGGCGCTGGACTGGAGCTGGGGATAATTCTCGGCGATTGCCAGCAGGCGTCCCAGGCCCTGGGTCAGCTGCTGATTGGCAGCAGCCATTTCAGGTACGTTGCCGGACTGCACCGCGCCACCGAGCCGCGCCCTGGCGTTGGCGATCGAAATGAAGACGGTGTCCTCCTGCTTGGTGACCCCCTTCACGGTATTCACAAGGTTGGGAATCAGGTCTGCCCGGCGTTGCAGCTGGGTCTGGATCTGGCCCTGGGCCTGATTCACCCGCTCGTCCATCGTCTGGATCGTGTTATAGCCGCAGCCGGCAAGGAGGACAGCAACCGCAAGGAGCGGCAGATGCTTGCTTGGGGGACGCTTCATCACTGATCTCCGAGCTAGAGTTGATCCACGAACCGAGCCGTCTGCTCCACTGCGTTCATGTAGTTCTCGAATTCAGGCGCGGCACACCGCCACTCGCGTTCAGAGCGATGGCGTACGACATGTAAGAGATATTCTGGCTCGAACCCGACGAGGGCCGCTGCGGCACCGGCAAGCTCGAGAGCGTCCGGCGGAACCGGTTTCCCGGCCACGGTGAGGACGCCCCGGAGCAACACCAGGATGGTGGCCGCGCTCTGCAGTCCCAGCGAACCGAGCGCCGCCGGATCTGGAGCATACGTGGCATACCCCTGGCGCAAGCGAAGCAGCTTACCTCGAAACTCCCCCTCGAGAGCTTTTCGGAGATCATCCCGGTCCACCTGGACACCCTGCAACGGGTCCACGCCCCGCAGTACCTGGTAGGAGAGCCGCATATCGGTGATCTCCACCGGAAACGCGTCACTCGCGCGATTCCATTCAGAGTGGCTCAGCACCAGCGGCGGCTCGGGAGTTTTCTTGCGCCAGCCGGTAAAGGCGCGGCTGAGTGACCGGAGTACGGGTGGCGTCAGTTGCTCTACAACCAGCATCAGGTTGATATCCGAGCGCCCGGGGATGAAATCGCCCCGAGCCGCCGAGCCGTAGAGCACGGCGCTGTACCCGTTGCCGAGCACCTGGTCGGCTTCGGCAAGGAAGGGATCCACCACCCGGGATACCGTAGCCCGCATCAGAACCTTCCCCCTGCACCACCACCGCTGAATCCTCCCCCGCCGCCGAACCCGCCGAATCCTCCACCACCGCCTCCGAATCCACCGCCACCTCCCCAGCCACCACCGATCCATGGCCCTCCCCAATATACCCGCCCTCTGCGGCGGCGACGGCCACCCATTGCGCCTGACATCATGAGCATGAACAAGATGAGAAAGAGGAGGGGCAACAGGTTACCGACGGTGGAGCTGCCGCCTTCGGCATCTACCGGCGGCTGATACGCCGTGAGAGCGGAGTCCGTGACACCGTACCCCTTTGCAATGACACTGGACAGTGCCCGCACGCCGAGCAACAGCCCGTCTCCATATTGCCCTTCCGACAAGTGGGGCCGCATCAGATCACGGATCTGACCCGCGGTTGCGTCGGTGACAATGCCTTCCAGGCCCTGTCCCACTTCAATCCGGATGTGCCCGGAGTTGGGATCCCCCTCTCGGCGTGGCACCAGCAGCAGCACCACTCCAGCATTGCGGCGGGGATCTCCGATTTCCGCCTGGGCCCCCACGCCCCATTTGCGTCCAATAGCCAACGCGACCTGCGCGGCGTCGTACTCGCCGATGGTCGGCAGAATCACCACTGCGATCTCGGCACCGGTCACGCCCTGCAGCCGGCGGATGAGATCTTCCATGTTGCCGGCTGATGATGGGTCCAGCACTGAGGCGAGATCGTTGACGTAGCCAGTCGGCCGTGCGGGAATCAGGCTGTCGATCCCCGCACGCTGAGCCCACACGCTCGCAGGAACCACTGCCGGGGCAACCGCTCCGCTAAGTTGAAGCAGTGCCAGGAGAGCGGTAGCTTTGGCTCGTGTCTCCCTCAATCGGTCTCCTGCTGCTGACCCCTTCGTCAACATTCAAAGTGGTATGCGTTGTCGGACTGGTCGCGGCACTGGCCGGGTGCCGGAGCGAGCGCAGCGTGGCCGTGCGGGTCTCGATACCCAACGATGACGGGATGGAGACGCCGGCCTCTGGTGTGGGCGTCGTCGCGCTGCCGTACGACCGCGACAGTGTGCTGACCAGCCTCGAAGCCCGAGCTCCCACTCCTCGCCCGCCGACTGGGCCCTTGGACAGCTTGTTCGCTCGGTTCCGCGGACCCTTTACGACCTACACCAAGCTCTCGTATGCGGCCTCCGGCCTGCGCGATTCGCTCAATGCACTCCGGCGAGCACTCGACACCGCGGCACCCGATTCTCCGGTGCGCGGGTCATTCGCCGCCGCCATGCAGCGGCTGAACGACTCACTCCGCGCGACTGAGACCCGGCTAGAGAGCGCCCGGGTGCAGCTGGACCGCGCACGGAGCGCATTTGTGCAGCAGAGTGAAAGTCTGCGCGCCGCCATTCGGCAATGGGAAGATAGCACCTACCGAGGATACGACAGCATCGTCGAACAGCTTACCCGGGGCCGCGAGGCATCGACGGATACGACCGGGGAGGCGGGGTGGGCCCACTTCAAGGTGGGTCGTGGGGACTGGTGGCTCTATGCCCGGGCCTGGGACACCAGCGATCCCAATGCCGAGTGGTACTGGAACGTTCCCGTGAGTGACGACACCGTACTCTTGTCGAGCCGCACCGGCCGACGCCGGCCGAGGTACTGAATGGTTGAGTTGAGATTTTGGGTCTGGGGTGCGATGACTCTGGTTCCGTTGACGCTTTCCGCCCAGTCCACCGCACCGCTGGAGACCAGGAGCAAGGGCTCGCCTCAAGCTCCGGTGACTGTATACGAGATGTCGGATTTTCAGTGTCCCTACTGCAGGGAGTTTGCCCTTCAGACCTTCCCGCAATTGGAGCGGGACTACATTCGCCCCGGAAAGGTTCGATGGGTTTTTATCAACTTTCCTTTAACCAGCATCCATCAGCACGCTTCCGCTGCGGCCGAACTGGCACTGTGTGCCGGAGAGCAGCGCCGTTTCTGGCCGGTGCATGATCTGCTGTTTCAGCATCAGGAGACCTGGGCGCCGTTGAAGGAGGCAGGGCCCTTCTTCGTGTCGTTGGCCGACTCGGCCCGGCTGTCCAAGCCAACGCTCCTCGCCTGTCTCGAGTCCCCCGAGACCAGAAAGCGAGTCCGAGCTGACGCCGAAGGTGCCGCCCGCTCCGGGGCCTCCAGCACGCCCACGTTTTACATCGAGGGTGGTCTCCTGGAGGGGGCTCAGCCGATCACCGTATTTCGGCAGGTGCTGGACTCGGTGTATGCGTCGAAGAAGGGGACCGGTGCGCGGGGACCGGGAACCAGGTAATGTCGACACGCCCGTCCCGGTCCCTGGTTCCCGGCTCCTGGTCCGCACTCACAGGCTAACGAATTGCCAGAATCACATCATACAACGCATGAGTCCAGGCAGTAATGCCGAACCCTCGCGAGAGGTACAAGCCACTAAAAAGCAGGCCAGCTACCGTCCGGAAGGTGAACGAGGTGAGTGCCAGAGATTCACCATAGGGACCGATGTAATGAAAAGCAGAGAAGACGAGGGCACCGAGCACGATCGCTAAGAGATCGGCCGTCAACCGCGTCCAGCGGAAAAGTCGGGTGGCCAACAGGGCCAGACCGGAGACCAGCAGTACCCGGAACAGAAGCTCCTCGTAGATACCGGCACCCAGTGAGATCATGAGTTGGGCGGGGAGGCTCAGCTCAACGGCAAGGCGAGGGATACCCTCGACCGCAGTCGCCACCAACACCAGCGTCGGCAGCAGCAGCACCGTGAGCGCACTCGCCACGAATCCGAAGGCCAGCGCGTATGCAACGGTCTCACCGGCCATCAGGGCCAAGTAGCGAGGCCGTATACCTCCACGGCGCCGGATGTCTCGCCCCACGAGTGAGGCTCCTCCCCCCACCAACAACAGCCCGAAAACCGTCAATCCATCCCGACCACCGAGCCCGACGAAGAGGCTCTTCAGCAGCACGTCGGCTCCGTTTCGCACTCCTGCCGCCTCGGCATCGGATAGAAGGAACGCGAGTGCTTCGTACAGAATGAGCAGAGGAAAGGCGAAGCTCAGGCTGTACCGAGGTTCCCTGGTCTCAGTCCAATAGCTCGATCGTGTCAGACTCACGGGGATCGCGGACCTCTCGCCATCGCCCAAAGAAAAGGGGCCGCTTCCGCGGCCCCCCCAGGTTCATAGTGTCGCCTGGGTCTCAGCTTGCAGCTCGTGCTAACGGCCGCAGGCGACCCTTGACTCTGTAGACAATGGATCACCTCCTCGGTTGCAGGTGGAACAGGTAATGCGCCCAATAAGTGTACTCGGAGGCCATACTCAGGATCAACCCTCTTCCATTGGAGTAGATACCCCGCAACATTGGGCCATGCCTTCCACTTCGCGGTTCTATCGGATTGCAATTCGGATGGGAACCGCGATTGCTCCCGTGGTGGGCTGGTTCAATCCAAAGATCCGAACGGGCACGCGGCTGCGGCGCGACGCCGGCGAACGTCTGTTGGAGTGGGCTCGGTGGAACCGCGATCCTGCCCGGCCATTGGTGTGGTTTCACGCCTCATCTGTGGGGGAGGGCTTGCAGGCTCAAGCCGTGCTTCTCGCCCTCCGCCGAATCCGCGCCGATTGCCAGATCGTCTACACCCACTTCAGCCCCTCCGCCGTGGACCTGGCCCGGCGCATCGAGTCCGACGTCTCCGACTGTCTACCCTACGATCTCCCCCAGCCGGTCGAACGGCTGCTTGCTGTTCTGGAGCCGGATCTCGTGGTATTTGCCAAGCTGGATGTCTGGCCCGAGCTGTCCACCAGAGCGGCAACCAGCAGTGCGCAAGTGGCGATCGTGGCCGCCACGGTGAGTCCCGGAAGCAGCCGACTCCGTTGGCCGGTCCGGCAGCTACTCCAGCCAGGATATCGTGCGGTCGCGGCCGCCGCGGTGATCTCGCCGGAGGATGGACAACGCCTCGTCCGTCTGGGGGTAGATCGTGATCGGATTCATGTCTTGGGCGATCCCCGCTTCGACAGCGTGGCCGACCGGGTGCGCAGCGTGAGTCCAGACGAGCCACTGCTTCGCTTCGGGAGTGGCGCGCCCACTCTGGTGGCGGGATCCACCTGGCCGGCGGACGAAAACGTCCTTCTACCGGCCTTTACTCGCCTGCGGCAGCAACGGCCGGATGCCCGTTTGATCGTGGTGCCTCACGAGCCGACAGGAGAGCACCTGAACGGACTGGAGCAGAGCGCCCGCGCTGCAGGCCTGCCCTCGCCGGTTCGCCTGAGTGCTGCCGAAGGCCCGGTCCCATTCCTGGTGGTCGATCGGGTGGGAGTCCTGGCCGTACTCTACGGCGCCGGGACAATAGCCTATGTCGGAGGTGGTTATGGAGCGGCGGGCCTGCATTCGGTTCTGGAACCCGCCGCGTGGGCGCTCCCAGTGACATTCGGCCCCCGATGGCAAAACAGCCGTGATGCTGCACTGTTATTGGAGGCGGGTGCGGCGGTTGCGTTGCCCGATTCTGGTGCCGAAAGTGCGCCAGAGGCACTCCGCGAATTGTGGGCGGCGTGGCTTGCCGATGAAGCCAGCCGAAAGAGCCAAGGACATCGGGGGCGAGAAGTGGTGGATCAGGGGACGGGAGCCTCGGAGCGGAGCGCCGCCATGCTGGCCCGGCTTATTTCAGGACGACGCCCTCGTAGGTCACCGCCCGCGGCACAATCAACCCGGCCGTCAATGCGGTGACGAGAACGTCGGTCCAGCGGCTCCGCACCTTGATCTTGAGGTTGGCGATGCCGCTACCACCGGCGAGTTGAGCCGCGAGAGCCTTCCGCAGGGAGGGATCCTTGATCCTGAGCAATCCCCAGAACGTGTACATGGCCCGGGAGGTCACCCGAAACCGGCTTCCCTCCACCGGCTGACCCACCCTGCTGGCGAGCGTAACCGGCACGCCCAGCGTGGTGGCATCAAAGGTTTGGGCGCAGCCCTGGAGTGAGCCCAGCAGCAGGACGGTCGGCAGAGAGACGAACGCGAGTGCCGACCGGATTCGCCAGAGTCTCACAGTCCTGGAATCCGAAACGCGTAATGCGCCCCGAGGCCGAATACACCTGGATCGCCCCCGTCGATAAAGACGCGATCGTACGCGGCGTGCGCCCCGAGCCCGCTCAGCAGGTTGAGCTCCACGCCGGCGCTCACGCCGAAGTTGGTTTCCGTGTCGGAAAGCCCGCCACCTGACAAGCGGACAATGTCGAGTCGCGGTGCGATCCAGGGGTGAATGGCCAGCGCGGGATTGGGTATGGTGAGCGCGAACCCGAGCCCCACCGGAAAGCGGAGCTCGCTCTCATCGCCCGGCAGGATGCCTATATCCGGCTTGGAATAGCCGATTCCACCCTGCAGGGTGACCGAGAGAGGAATGAGCGGCCCGCCAAAGACCTTGTAGTTGAGGGTGGCGCCAACTGACACATGATTGTCGCCCGGTCCATCGGGGTTGAAGGTCGACAGGATGGCGGTTGCCCCGAACGGTCCGAATCCTGCGCGACCGCTGACCGCCAACGCGGTGCCCTTGCCGGCGTCCTCATTGGGAAAGCCGATGTCGCCATAGACGGCGATGCCGCTCGGGATGCCGCTGTTGTATATGGGAATACCGCGGACTTGAGCCTCTGCTATCTGATCGCGAGCCACCAGGCATGCCATCAAGCCTGCGAGCACGATTCCTCTCTGCGCGCGTTGTCTCATCGCTCGTCTCCAATAAGGTCGGGGAGTCGCCGATAGGGCCTGCGGCGCGCCAGAAGGTACTCGTGGGCTTCGAACGAAGTCAACCGAAGGTGTAGCACGGCGGCAAGAAAAACGCCCGTCCGCAACCGCGAACGGGCGTAGCAGTAATACGAGCCGGCGTTACCGAACGTAGGTCAAGCCGACACCCACACCTTCGAGGTCGCCGATTCCTCCGCTCACTCGTACGGACCAGTCCTGGCTGAAGCGCATATCGACACCGAGACCGAGGGCAAACCCCACGTCGTCACCGCCGGCGGCACCGAGGACGGGAACGATTACGGGGTGAGCATACGGCGTGAAGGTCGTACGGGATCCCTCGAGCTCGAATCGCCGGCCGAGCGAGATGCCAACCGGCAGGTAGATCGCATCGTCACCGTCGCCCAGGTTGATCCCTGCTCCCACAGTCAGGGCGCCGTCGAGCGGGAAGCTCTCGCTGTAACTCAGTACCCGAGTGCGGAAGTTTCCCCCCAGCAGGAGGCGAGTGTCCCCCTCACCCTCCGGATTGGCAAAGCCCGCCCGGAAACCGAAATCATTGCTGGCGCGGCCGTAGCTATAGAACCCTTCAAGGGCGAAGTCTACTCCGCTACCCGGGTCGGAAAATGCGGCGCCAAACTCGTGATTGGTGAACGCGCGATACGGCGCCTTGAACATCGGCGTGCCGGTCTCTTGCGCTGCCGAGTCAGTCGCAGACAGAGCGACGACCGCTGCCACCAAGAGCCCACCGTAGAAACTACGACGCATGCGACTCTCCTTCGACATGTTCGGTGACCACACGCACCCTGTTTTCGACCACCTGGAGAAATCCGCCGCGGATGGAGAAGCGACTGACGGCGTCTGCCCGGCGAACCGTCAGCGTACCCTCGCCCAGCAGCGTCATGAACGGTGCGTGGTTCGGCAGAATGCCGACCTGGCCGTCAAAAGCAGGCGCGACCACCGCGTCCGCTTCACCGTCGAACATAGACGCCTCCGGAGAGATCACCGTGACCTGCATCACCCGCTCGCGAGCTGCTTGGCGCGGGCGATGACATCGTCAATCCCGCCCTGCATGTAGAACGCCTGCTCCGGCAACTCATCGAACTCGCCGGCCACGACACGCTCGAAGCTCGAGATGGTGTCCTCCAGCTTTACATACTTGCCAGGGAATCCGGTGAACTGCTCTGCAACGAAGAACGGCTGCGAGAGGAACCGCGCGATGCGCCGTGCCCTCGCCACGATCAGCTTGTCCTCCTCGCTCAACTCGTCCATGCCCAGAATGGCGATGATGTCCTGGAGCGCCTTGTAGCGTTGCAGGATACGCTGAACCCCGATGGCCACGTCGTAGTGCCGCTCGCCGACGTACTGCGGATCCAGAATCCGGCTGGACGACGCCAGCGGATCGACCGCGGGGTAGATGCCTTTTTCGGAGATCGACCGCTCCAGGTACAAAAACGCGTCCAAATTGCCGAATGCCGCAGCCGGCGCGGGGTCGGTCGGGTCGTCGGCGGGAACGTACACTGCCTGGACCGACGTAATTGCCCCCTTGCTCGTCGATGCGATCCGCTCCTGCAACGCGCCCATCTCGGTGGCCAGCGTCGGTTGGTAACCCACCGCGCTGGGCATGCGGCCGAGAAGAGCCGACACTTCGCTGCCCGCCTGGCTGAAGCGGAAGATGTTATCGACGAACAGCAGCGTGTCGGCGCCGGTCGCGTCGCGGAACCACTCGCACATGGTCAACGCCGACAGCGCCACGCGGAGCCGGGCTCCAGGCGGCTCGTTCATCTGGCCAAACACCATACAGGTTTGATCGATGACTTTGCGGCCCGTTTGACCGATTTGCGTCTCCTGCATTTCCAGCCACAGGTCGTTGCCCTCGCGCGTCCGCTCGCCGACGCCGGCGAACACGCTGTAGCCGCCGTGCTGGCTGGCGATGCGGGCGATCAGCTCGGTGAGGATGAC
>JAICPP010000330.1 GCA_025929805.1 Gemmatimonadales bacterium
ACAAAGAGGTCTCCATCGAGCTGGCCCGCGAGGCGCTCTCGGACAAGATCCGGCCGGGCGAAGATGGGCTGGCGGCGCCCCGAGCCATGCCATCCATCAACAAGGTCCAGGAGGTAGTGGCTCGGCGCTGGGGAGTCACCCCCGAGGGACTCCGCTCCAAGGCTCGCATCAAGACGCTTACCGTGCCTCGCCAGATTGCCATGTATCTCGCACGCGAGCTCCTTGAGATGCAACTGGTCGAGATCGGCCAGGCCTTTGGGGGTCGCGATCACTCCACGGTGATTCACAGCGTCGATAAGGTGAGCCGGCAGATGTCACGCGATCGGGGCTTTCGCGAGCGAGTCGAGCACGCGCGCCAGGAATTGTCCGCAGAATAATCCCCGCCTGGCTGGACCCGGTGTGGGCACTCTGGATAGCCGTGGACAGGTGAGTACATCGACCTGGGGCAGTCCCCATGGCACACACGATGTCGACAGGCTCATGGAGGTGTAAGTTCGAGTGAGCGGACTGTTTGAAAACACGCTCAACATTTCCAGAGCCTCTACTACGGCTACTAGGTATTTAAATAAGAAGGGTAGTCTTTGATCATAGCGTTCCGAGGAGAGGCATGAAGCTCACGATCACGCGGGAGCAGCTGCAGGAAGGACTCGTAGCGGTAGCTGCCAGTGTTCCTGCTAAAACGACGCTGCCTATCCTCTCGAACATCCTGCTGGAAGCAACCAAGGAAGGGATCCGGCTCTCGGGCACCGATCTCGACATCTCGGTCAGCACCACCGTCTCTGCAGCGGTCGATCAGGAAGGCGCCATCACTCTGCCGGCTCGCAAGCTGGTGGAGATCGTTCGTGAGCTGCCGAGTGCAGCCATCCGGCTCACTGCCTCGGGCGAGCAGCGGGTGACTATCGAATGCGGCCGATCCCGATTCCGTTTGCTCGGCCTTCCGCGGGAAGAGTTCCCGGCCTTCCCCACTGTCAAGTTCGATGGTGGCTGGCGCACATCGTCCAAAGAGCTGCAGAAGCTCATTGGACACGTGGCGTTCGCTGCCAGTACCGAGGAAAGCCGGCCCATTCTCAACGGTGTGCTCTGGGAACTGCGCCCCGAGCGGATGCGTATGGTTGCCACCAACGGGCATCGTCTGGCACGCATGGATGTGGCCACCCCAGAGGCTCAGGGAGCCTCTCAGGCCGACCTGATCGTACCGCCCAAAGCCCTGGAGCAGATCCGCCGTCTGTTCGGGACCGAAGAAACAGTCGAGATCGCCCGGAGCGAGAACCACCTCGGCTTCCGGACCAGCTCGACCCAGGTCTTTACCCGTTTGATCGAAGGGCCCTATCCCAACTACGAGCAGGTCATCCCGCGGGAGAACGACAAGGTCGCCATCGCCGACCGAACCGCCCTCACCGCAGCGCTGCGCCGCATGAGCATCGTGGCGAGCGATCAGACCCACCGGATCCGAATGGCCTTCGCCAACGGGTCCTGCAAGCTGTCGGTCCAGACTCCCGATCTCGGGGAAGCCCAGGAGGAGCTCAACGTGAGCTATGAGGGCGATCCCCTCGAGATCGGCTTCAATGCCGCCTACCTGCTCGAGATTCTCAAGTACATTCCCACTGACGAAGTCAGAATGACCTTCAAGGCGCCTGAGCGCGCAGCGACGTGTGAGCCGGTCGGGTGGGACGATCCGGCCAGCTATCTGGCCTTGGTGATGCCGCTGAGGCTGGTGGACTGATCGTCTCGCTGCGAATCAGCAGGAGTGCTTATGCCTGATCAGGAGATACGAAGTTCAGCGGAAGATGAAACGGGCAGCCGGGGCGGATTCGTGGCTCTCGCGGTAATCGCCGCAGCCGCTGGAGCGGGCGCCGCCTTGCTGCTGGCACCAGCGGAAGGGGCCAGCACTCGGCGGCGCGTCCAGCGTGGGCTGGGCGCCCTCGGGGGAGAAGCCGCTGGCACAATCACGCAGCTCCGGCGGGAAATCCAGCGGCGGCGCAACCAGTCGCGCCGGGACAAGCAGATCTTCGGTCTCG
>JAICPP010000352.1 GCA_025929805.1 Gemmatimonadales bacterium
ACGTTTGAGTCGGACAGACGACAAACGAGCGGAGGGCAAGGAGTGTACAGAGTGGCCTTACGAGACGATATCCGGTACTCCGTGTTGGTACAAGGGCATTCCCAGCGGGCGGCGGCGAAGCGTTTCGGCATCGCGCGAGACACGGTAGCGCGGATGCTGGGTGAGTCGGCAGCCGAGCCCGAACGCCGGTACCAGCGACGTAAGCCGAGGCCGGCACCGGTGCGGGACCAGGTTCTGCCGCATCTCGAGCGCTGGCTGGAGCAGAACGAGCAACTCAAGCGGACGGCTCCCAAGCAGCGCTGGACAGCCCATCGCATGTGGCTGGAGCTCCACGGCATGGGTATCGAGGTCGCGGAGTCCACGGTCCGGATGCTGGTGAGGCAACGCAAACAGGTGCGTCGGGAGACCTTCGTGCCGCTCGCGTTCGGGCCGGGAGAGCGGGCCGAGTTCGACTTCGGGCACGCCCTGGTCATCCTGGGTGGCAAGCAGGTGGAGCTACCCTTCCTGGCCGGGCGGCTGCGCTTCTCGGGAGCGTCCTGGGTGGAGTTTTTCCCGACTGAGCGGCGGGAATGCTTCCTCCTGGGCCAGCGCCACGCCTTCGAGTTCTGGGGCGGAGTCCCCAGCCACTGTTTCTATGACAACACCAAGACGGCGGTCAAGGAAATCCTGCGCGGCCACGAGCGGGTGGAGCAGGATGCTTTCCGGCACTTCCGCAGCTACTACCTCTTCGAGTCGGTGTTCGCCAACCCCAGCCGAGGCAACGAAAAGGGCAGCGTGGAGAACTTGGTGGGCGAGGCAAGGCGCAATTTCATGGTGCCGATCCCGCAGGCTGACACCATCGAGGAGCTCAACCAGCAACTGCGGGCGGCGTGTAGCGCGCACCTGGAGCGGACGATGGCCGGGCGGACTGAGCCGGTGGGCAAGCTCCTAGCGGTGGAGCGACCCTCGCTGCGACCGCTACCGGAACGATCCCTCGCGATCGAGGTGGTCCGGGAGGTGGTGGCCACCTCCACGTCACGCGTCACCTTTCAGACCAACCAGTACTCCGTGCCCACCGCCTGTGCCTACGAGCACCTCACCCTCAAGGCCGATCCCTTCCGGGTTCGGATTTACCAGCGGGCCGAACTCGTCGCCGAGCACCCGCGCAGCTACGAGCGACGCCAAGTGGTCGACGATTGGCGCCACTATCTGCCGCTGCTGCTGCGCAAGCCCGCGGCCGTACCGTTCGCGGCGCCTTTGCGGGGCCACCTCCCGGCCAGCTGGGAGACGTTCCGCAAGCAACTGGCTGCGGGGAGGCGAGATGGCAACCGGGAATTTGCGCGAGTTCTGGAACTCTGCCTGAGCCATTCAGTCGAGGAGGTGGGCGCGGCCATCGAGCTCGCGGTCTCGCTGGGTAACTCCAGCGCCGATGCCGTCCAGGCCCTGCTTTCTTGGGCCAACGAGGCTGGGGGCGCAAGTGAGCCACTCGACCCAGTTCGCTACCCGCAGTACCAGCGACCGCAACCGGCAC
>JAICPP010000131.1 GCA_025929805.1 Gemmatimonadales bacterium
AAGGTAAGCAGAGGATGAAAGGCGCCCTGTACCCGGGCCAGCCGGAGGTTGCGCTGCAGATAGGTTCCGCTCAGCCGGCGGAAGTGGTCGATTTCGGCACGCTCTTGCCTATAAGAGCGTACGACCCGCACCCCGGACAGGTTCTCATGCGCATGGCTGTTGAGTTCGCTGAACTGCGCCTGGATTTCCTGCGACCGGAGGTGAATCAGGTGGCCGAGCGACATCATGGCGATCGGCAGGCCGAGCATCGGGATGAGAGCCAGCAGAGTAAGGTGGGGGCTGATCGCAAACATCGCGGGTGCCACTAACAGCGCTCGTATGGTAGTATCCACCAAGTACATGAGTGCAGGGCCGGCCACCATTCGTACCGCCAGGAGGTCGTTGGTTGTGCGGGCCATCACATCCCCGGTCGGATAGCGGTCGTAGAATTCGGCCGACATCCGCTGCAGGTGGACGTAAAGCTGGTCCCGCAGGTCGGTCTCAACGCGTCGGCTGCCGCTGTTGAGCAGCTCGCGCATTCCATACCGCGCGAGACCCCCAAGAAAGGCGACGGCCAGCAGGAGCAGCACCGCAGCCTGCACTCGTTCAAAGCCGCCGCCCACCCGCAGGGCGTCGATTCCCTGCTGGAGGAACCGGGGACCCAGGGTAGCGAAGAAGTTGGATATGACTACCAGGGTAAGGCCTAGGAGATAGGCCCGATGGTAGCGCTTGATATAAGGAAGGAGGGACCGCAGCTCACCCATGGAAAGTGGAATGTCACCGGGCGGCGGAACCCGAGCAAGTCACATTAAGGAGGGTTAGATGTCCAGAACGATGCTTGCAGCGCTCACGTTGGTGGCCCTCGTGGCCTGTGGGCGAGACGACACGGGCGAAATGGCCGCGGCGGACAGCCTCAGCCGTGATCTGCAGTTGGCCCCTGTCGATACGACTGCCGAGCTGAACGATCGTCCGACGACGAGCGCATCCGCACCCGAAGCCGCACCCGCGCCGGCGCCTCGTACGCCGGCGCGACCCAGCCGTCCGGCGGCCTCACCGAGCACGCCGGCTCCGAGTGCGTCCACTCCGGCACCGTCAGCTCCGGCGTCGGCCAGCCTCGCGGCTGGAACCAGCTTGAGCGCGGCAACCACCGCCGAGATCCGTTCGCATAAGAACAAGGTCGGCGATACCGTGACGGCAAAGATTGCCAGTGACATCAAGGACCGGGCCGGTCGCGTAGTGATACCTGCCGGCTCCGCCGTCACCTTGAAAGTCACGGCTATCAAGGAATCCGAGAACAAGAGCGACACGACCGGGACTTTGACGCTCCAACCCACCTCCGTCAACATCAATGGGCGGTCCTATCCGATCGTGGCGAGCATCGAGCGGGTCGACACCCGGCTCGAAGGCCGGAAGACCAATGCGGGTGATATCGCCAAGCCGGCGGGCGGCGCGGCAGCAGGTGCCATTCTGGGCCGAGTACTCGGCGGCAGCACCAAGGGTGCGGTGATCGGTGGGGTGATCGGTGGCGCAGTGGGGGCCCAGCGTGCGGTAGAAACCAAGGATCGTGACGTGGTCCTCCCCCAAGGTACAACCGTGACACTGGTCCTGGACGAGTCGTTCAGGCCGACTACTTGACGGGGAAGAAAGCGTAAGCGGGAAAGGACAAGCGTAAGCGGGAACTCAGCACGAAAGGCCCTCCGGAATGCACCCCGGAGGGCATCTTGTCATTGGAGCACCGCTCACCGCTCACGTTTGTCGTTGTCCCGCTCACGCTCTTTTACTAGTATCCCGCTCCTCCTCCTCCCCGTCTTGGATCGCTTACCCCTTGCCACCCGGTGGCGGTGCGAGTGATGCCCTCCACATCTCCCCACCTGCCGCGAGCCGAAATGCGGTGTCCCTTTGCGCGCAGGCTGTCGAGTGTGACGGGAAGGAACCCATCACTCTCTACCTGCAGGCTGTCTGGTAAACCCTGATGATGCATGCGCGGAGCGGCGACTGCGTCGGGGAGTGACATATGGTGATCGATCACGTTGGAGATCACATGATAGACCATCGTGATGATCCGGGGGCCGCCGGGAGTTCCTACTACCATCTGCAGCTGTTTTTTGGGATCCAGCACAATACTCGGGGTCATGGCTGAGAGCATGCGCTTGCCGGGTGCAATGGCGTTCGCCTCTCCCTGAACCAGGCCGTACATATTGGGCTGGCCTGGTGAGGTGGCGAAATCGTCCATCTCGTCGTTGAGCAGGAAGCCTGCTCCCGTCACGGTCACTGCGCTACCGTAGCTGTTGTTCAACGTTGTCGTGCAGCTCACTGCGTTCCCTTCGGCGTCGATCACGGAATAGTGAGTCGTGGATGAGCCGCCCGGGGCCATCGGGGCCAGGTTGGGCGTGATGGACGCCTGCTCACCAATCTGACGCCGCAACTGGGACGCATACTCCTTGGAGAGCAAGCGCTCGACCGGGTTCCGCACGAAGTCTGGATCCCCCAGGTAGGTGTTCCGGTCGGCGAATGCACGCCGCATCGCCTCTGCTTCGCGATGTAGCAGCGCAGCCGAGCCGAAGGGCGGTAGAGCGCCGAAGCCTTCCATGATGTTCAGGATCTGCCCCATGGTGACCCCTCCGGAAGAAGCCGGCGGCATGGAGTAGATGGTGTACCCTCGGTAGGAGATCTCGATCGGTTCCCGCCAGATGGCGCGATATCTTGCGAGATCATCCCGGCTGATCAACCCGCCTCCGCGCCTCATCTCGGCCACGATGAGCTCAGCCACCCAGCCCTGGTAAAACCCTGCCGCACCGCTGTCCCGGATGGCTTCCAGTGTGGCCCCGAGCTCGGGCTGGCGAAAAATCGAGCCTGGCTGTGGTGGGCGATCTGCCGGGAGAAAGGTCGTGCGTGACGCAGGGAAGAACACCAGGCGGGCGCTATCGCTCGCGATCGACGAACTGCGATATTCGTCGACCAGGAAGCCTTGAGTCGCCAGACGAATCGAGGGCTCGATAACCGCGGAGAACGGTAGCCGCCCGTATTGACGATGGGCCTCGGTCAGCCCCGCTACGGCACCCGGAACGCCAACCGAGAGATGGCCAGTGACACTCGCGTCGGGTCCCGCCGCATGGTACATATCGCGGGTGGCCAGAGATGGTGCGGCTTCCCGATAATCGAGTGCCCGCACCCGGCCATTCCGGGGACGAATGATCATGAATCCGCCGCCCCCGATGTTCCCCGCCTCCGGATGCACTACTGCCAGAGCAAATCCCACCGCCACCGCGGCATCAACCGCATTGCCACCTTGTTGGAGGATATCGCGGCCCACCTCGCTCGCGAGCGGGCTCCCCGTCACGACCATGGCGTTGATTCCATTGGTCACTCGCGCCTTACCCGAGAACGGCCAGGCTGGAGCGACGCCTGGCATGGGTGCCACTGGTGCCGCGGATGGCGCGGCACAGGCCGCCATCAGGACTGGTATCGACAGGGCAGCGAGTGAGTACCGGCGCACAGCGACTCCACGGTGAGATGTGGTCGAGAGTTGCCTGAAAACTCGAAGTGCCCCTAATTTAGCCCGACGCTGACGCTTGGATACTCATATCCTTTGCTTGCGTGGCTGATCACTATCTCGATCCCCGCCTGACGGAACGGCGCAATCCTCGCAGTTCCACCATCGATACGGCTTCAGCGCTCGAGATCGTCGATCTCATCGGCGCGGAAGACGCGACCGTCCCCGCGGCAGTCGCCCGGGCCCGAGTCGACATCGCGCGTGCCATCGACCTCGTCGAAGCATCGTTTCGGGCGGGCGGTCGTCTGGTCTATGTGGGAGCCGGCACCAGCGGCCGGCTGGGCGTGCTCGACGCGGCGGAGTGCCCGCCGACATTCGGAACGCCGCCGGAGATGGTGGTGGGACTCATAGCCGGAGGATCGGCTGCCCTGGTGCGCCCCGTCGAGGGAGCGGAGGACGATGTTCACGCGGCCAACGAGGCAATACAATCGCTGCGAGTTGACCAGAAGGATGTCGTGGTCGGGATTGCGGCGAGCGGGACCACGCCCTTTGTCCAGGCAGCCTTGTCGAGGTCCCACGCACTTGGCGCCAGGACCGTTTTTCTGTCCTGCTCCGAGCCGCCCCGTCAGCTCGCCGGCACCTGCGATGTGTTCATCACCGTCCTGGTTGGGCCCGAAATCGTGACCGGTTCGACCCGAATGAAGGCGGGAACCGCAACCAAGCTGGTGCTCAACAGCCTTACGACCGGAGCCATGATTCGCCTGGGCAAGGTCTACGGGAATCTCATGGTCGATCTCAGGGCCTGGAACGAAAAGCTGGTCGATCGTAGTCAGCGGATCGTCATGGAGACCACCGGGCTCGATCGCGAGGCCGCGCAACAGGTAATCGACGCTGCCGGGGGCAGCGTCAAGATCGCGATCGTGATGGCGCGGCGGGGCGTGGCAAAGAAGGAGGCGGAGCAGTTGTTGGCCCAAAACGCTGGACGGCTCCGGCCCATCGTGGGGGATCCGCCACCGGTGCGGTCCCCGTGACGGAGCAGCCTACCCTGGCGGTGGGCTTGATGTCGGGCACCTCCCTCGATGGAATGGACGCGGCCCTGGTTCGATTGCAGGGCCCAACCCAAGCGACCCTGCTGGGCTTTGTCACCCGACCGTACGCTCCTGAAGAGCGAGCCCAGATTCGCTCCGCCTTGAATGGAGCACCGCCGTCCACGCTGGCGCGACTCCACGTGCAACTGGCCGAGTGGGCTGCCGACGCGGTGCAATCGGTTCTGTGGAGTACCGGCGTGCCCGCTTCCGACTTGTCTCTGATCGCGTTCCCCGGGCAGACGATCTGGCACGAGCCCCCGGTCGTCTCTTGGCAGCTCGGTGAGCCTGCAATCCTGGCCGAACGCTTCGGCGTGCGAGTCGTCAGCGGCTTCCGCGCCCGGGACGTGGCGGCCGGTGGTCAGGGCGCGCCGCTGGTACCAATGGCGGATGTCCTACTCTTTGCGTCGGTCGACACTCCCCGCATTCTGCTGAATCTGGGCGGCATGGCAAACCTCACGTACGTCGAGCGGCGGGCACTGGACGACGGAGTCCTCGCTTTTGACACGGGCCCTGGTGTCGCGCTCATCGATGCAACCGCCAGATTGGTTGACGCTGCGGCCAGTTATGATCGTGACGGAGAGATCGCGGCCCGGGGCCGGGTCAATCAGGAGATTCTGGCGGAGTTGCTGGCCGACCCATTCTTTGCCGCGCCTCCACCCAAGAGCACCGGTCGCGAGCGGTTTGGAGATGACTACGCCGCTGCGCTGTATCGGCGCCGGCCCGGCCCCGATGCAGTCGCCACGGCCGTCGAGCTCACGGCGCAGACGGTGGCTGCCGCGATCGGCCGCTGGACTCCCGCCGGCGTGGAGGTCGTCGCCTCGGGCGGCGGTTGCCATCACCCCGGACTCATGGCGGCGCTTGCCCGCCAGCTCGAACGGCAGGGCAAACATCCCCTCCGTCGCTTTGATGAGCTGTTCTTTCCCGGAGACGCCAAAGAGGCGGTTGCGTTCGCCCTCCTCGGCTATCTCACCTTGCACGGCCAGCCCGGCAACGTCCCTGCCGCCACCGGCGCCGGTGGCCCTCGGGTTCTGGGGGCAGTGACCCCGGCATGACCCCGGAATCGAGGCGGGCTCCCGCCCGACTAATCCTGCCAGCGTTGCGGTCCGAGGCGTTGAGCGGGTTCGCTCACGAAGCGGGACGAATAGCCGATGCGCTGGAGATTGGGGTCGGTGGCTTCATCATTTTCGGCGGGACTGCTGAGTCGGTTCGCCGCCTTACTGCAGACCTTCTGCGTCGAGCGGGAAGACCTCTCCTTTTGGCCGCGGATCTCGAGCGGGGAGCAGGCCAACAGATCTCCGGTCTTACCGAGTTCCCCCCACCGCTGGCATTAGCCTCCCTCAATGATCCTGGCGTGGTGAGATGGGCGGCGTCGGTGACCGCGCAGGAGGCCCGGGCCGTGGGCATCAACTGGATCTTCGCTCCGGTGGCGGATCTGGATGTGCTCGCGGATAATCCCATCGTGCAGACTCGCGCCTTTGGCGCCGACCCGAACGAGGTCGCGACCTGTGTTCGCCACTGGGTCGAAGGGTGTCAGTCGGCGGGTGCTCTCGCGTGCGCCAAACACTATCCCGGCCACGGCCGCACCACGGTCGATTCCCATATCACCTTGCCGATTGTCGAGGCGCCGGCAGCCGAGCTGCGAGCCAGCGACTTCCTGCCGTTCACGGTGGCCGTCGAGAGCGGGGTAGCGTCTATCATGACCGCTCATGTGGCTTACCCCACGCTGGACGACTCCAATCTGCCCGCCACGCTCTCCCGCACACTTCTCGGCGAGCTCCGTACCAAGTCCCGCTTCGATGGGCTGGTGGTCACTGATGCTCTGATCATGGACGGCGCCCTGTCCGGCCGGCGCGAATCCGATGCCGCGGTACAAGCGGTTCAGGCTGGAGCCGATCTGCTGCTCTACCCCAATGATCCCAGACGAGTTCGTGATGCGTTGGAGGCCGCTTTGTCGAGCGGGAACCTCAAGCCGGAGCGGCTGGAGGAATCGCTGAGCCGCTATGAGCGCGCTCTCGCCCGTGCAACTGCGCCCACGCCACCGGTGACCCGTGGACCCTACGAATCGGCTGAAGCGTTGGCCGATGCGCTGCTGAAACAGGGCATGGTCCGGGGCTCTCCTCCCACCCTGGTCGGACCGCTGGATCTGGTGGTGGTGGACGATGACATTGGTGGGCCATATCCTCCCAGCCCGAGTGACTATGTGCATCGTGCACTCGGTCCTGAGCTCATCGGACGCTATTCCGGAGGATCTCGCGTGGTGATGGTTTTCGCCGAGCCGCGGGCATGGAAAGGCCGCTCTGGGCTGGGGTCGGGCTCTCGTGATGCACTGGTGCACCACGGGACGGGAGCCGATCTGATCATCCTGTTTGGACACCCCCGTCTCCTGGCCGAACTGCCGAACCGCGCGCCCGTGCTTCTTGCCTGGCACCGGCAACGATTGATGCAGGAGGCGGTAGCGCGGTGGCTCCTCCGTCGATTTACCAAGCCGTAGTACCAGGAGCACTCGGCCGGAGTCGCTCACCTCACCGAGAGATGACGAAGCCGAGGAATGAGAGCAAACGCTGGCAAGCCAAGAAAGAATGTGAGCAGAAAGTAGCTCGCATAGCCCAGCCGCTCCGCCAGCTCACCGGACAGATCACCTGCAATCCAACGGGTCAGTGCCAACAGGGCCGAGAGTACGGCGAACTGGGTAGCCGCATAACGCTTGTCGCAGACCGACATGAGAAACGCGAGGTAGGCCGAGGTACCGAGCCCGGCGGCAAAGCTCTCGAAGTAAGCGGCGCCGATCAAAGGCGTTTTGGCGGAGCCGGTCGCCGCGGTTGCCCAGTACACCAGACCGGAAAGTGCCTGGATCAACCCCAACACCCATAGGCCCGTGAAGATCCCGTACCGGGTGGTGAATACTCCGCCGGCTGCCGCGCCCGTGATGGTAGCGATCAACCGCCCCGAGGTCACCACAGCGCCGATCTCCTCCAGCGTCAGGCCCTGATCCACCCAGAACGGACGCATCATCGGCTCCAACGCCGCGATGTCCAGTTTGAAGATGAGGGCGAAGGCGATCACCACTCCGATTCCAGGGCGGCGCAGCAGCTCGCGAATCGGCTCCCAGAACGAAGAGGTCCGGGCGGTACTCCGATCCACCGGCGGCAAGAGCAGAGCACAGGCCGTGAGCGCCGCCAGCAATGCGGCGCCAACCCGGAAGCTGGCCGGCCAGCCGATCCGTCCAGCCAGCCACACCAGCAGACCTCCCGCGCTCAGCATCGCCACCCGGTAGAGAGTGATCCGCACCGAGTTCGCGACCCCCAACTCCCGCGTCGTGGTTGACTGAATGGTGTAGGCGTCGATCGCCACGTCCTGGGTCGCTGACAGAACCACAATGAGCACCAGGACGACCCAGAACACCGGACCGAGGCTGGTCACATCGAGCGTTCCCACGGCCAGAGTCAGGGCGGCCAATCCAGCGAGGCAGCTCACGATCCACTGGCGCCGGGTCCCATGTCGGTCTACCAGAGGTGCCCACATCCATTTCAGGCTCCAGGGCAGGCTGAGCTTTGCCAGGTGGCCGATGTCCACCAGGCTGGCTCCCGTGGTGCGCAGGTATATGGGGATGGCCTCGTTGATGAGACCGAAAGGAAAACCAGAGGCAAAGGCGAGTGCTGCTATCCAGCTGAGCCGGGCGCGGAGTGGCGAGCCAAACCCAGGCTCTTCAGTCCTGATCTGACTTGCCGTCAACCGTCAGCGCCAGACCGCGAGCAGAAGGATCAGCACACCCACGACCAGAGCGATGAGACCGACGTTCCGGAGCCGGTCCAGCAGCAGCGCAGATTCCGGGGGACCACTGGGAGGTGCCTCAGGAATCTGGGACTGACTCTCCGCCTGTGCGCCGGCGGAAGGAAACTGGTAAGCCTGATAACCCACGCCATCAGCCCCGTTCGGCTCGAGAAGCCCGGCTCCGTCGAAGCGGGCAGCTACGACCGTGATGTTATCCGGGCCACCGCGGGCGTTCGCGAGATCGATGAGCGCGGCGCAGAGCGCTTGGGGATCGCTGTGCCGCTGAGCCAGGGTGGCAAACTCCTCTCGGCGGACCAAACCCGAGAGCCCGTCGGAGCACAAGACGAGGGTGTCGCCGCGCCGGATGGCCTGATAGGTGAGGTCCACCTTGACCCGCGGATCGGGCCCCAGAGCCTGGAGGATGATGTTGCGCCGCTCGCTCTGCTCGGCCTCGTCCTCAGTCAGCTCCCCCGCATCGACCAGCCGCTGCATGAGGCTCTGATCCTTGGTCAGCTGGATCGCTGCCGACCCACGAATCAGGTAGGCCCGGCTGTCGCCGATCTGAGTGAGATAAAGATCGCCCTTGAAGACGCCCGCGGCGGTAACCGTCGTGCCCATTCCCCGCACCTCGGGGTGTTCACGGGCATAGGAGTAGATCTGCGTGTTGGCAAGCTCGACCGCCTCTTTCATCCGGTAGGCAAATTGCGCCGCCGTGGTCGTCCTGTCAGTGGCCCACGCGGTTGCCATGTGGCGATAGATGAGGTCGCTCGCCATGGCACTGGCTAATTCGCCTGCGGCCGCGCCTCCCATGCCGTCCGCCACCACGAACAGGGAACCTCGAGCGCCGATCTCATGCG
>JAICPP010000072.1 GCA_025929805.1 Gemmatimonadales bacterium
CCAGATACTGACGAAAGACTTCTCCGGGATTCCGGGCAGCGATCTCATCACCTTGGCCGCTGGCGCCGAGCTCCCGCTCCAGGGCAGAGCGAAAGTGCTCGGTCACCGGCACCACGCGCTCGGTAATGCTGAGCGTGCGAATCAGCTCCGCCAGTCGTCGCCGGTACCGGCGCAGTGCGGCGAGCCGGTTCTCCAGCAACGTGGTCCGGGTTACCTCGTTCGTGACGAACGGGTTCCCATCGCGATCACCGCCGATCCACGATCCAAATTGGAAGAACGAAGGGACTCGAAACTCTTCCTGGGGATAGGACTGAGCGAGTGCCCGCTCCAGCTTGTCCAGCAGGTCGGGAACCGCGTCGAACAGGGTTTCATTGAAGAAGTGGAGTCCCCAGAAGACTTCCTGGGGCACCGTGGGTTTGGCGAGGCGCAGCTCGCCCGTGGCCCACAGCAGCTCGATCTCGTTTTGCAGGCCGACTATGAGGGCTTGCCGCTCACGCGGCGTCCACCGGGGAGACTCGAGGTCGACCAGGCGCCGGTAAATCCTCCGGTGCTTCTCCAAAACCGTGACCCGTTTGGCCTCGGTAGGATGGGCGGTGATGACGGGCCTGACCCGCAATACTTCCAGGAGCTCCCGAATCTCTCCGGCCGGGACGCCACTCGCCGCCGCGCTGCTGATGACTTGGGCAAAGGTTCCGCGAACCTGCTCATACCCCCGCTCGGCCTCGACCTGCCGGCGCCGCCGCATCGCCGCATTCTGCTCCGCGATGCTCAACAGCTGGAACCAGAGTCCTTGTACCTGGAGGGTCCGAGCCAGCAGTTCCGGGCTCAGCCCGGCGGGGGGGCGCTCGCCCCGCAGCACCGACTCCACTTCAGGCTGGCGCTCGCGTATCAGGGTCAGCAGCAGGCCCGACAGGAGCTCGACGACTTCATTGGCATACGCGGCCGCGCTGGCCGCGGCGGGATCAGCCGATTCGGGGAGGGAAACCGCCGAGAACGGCTCGAGCAGCGTCTGGGTCACACGACCCGATCGCGCAGCGGCGCACCGCTGAAGAAGAGCCGCAGATTCTCGACCGCCCTCCGACCCATGGCGATGCGGGTCTCTTGGGTGGCGCTGCCGAGGTGGGGCAGCAGCACCACGTTCTCCATGGTGAGCAGTTCGGGGGTGATCTCCGGCTCCCGTTCGTACACATCGAGGCCGGCACCGGCGATGGTACCATCGCCGAGGGCCTCCACCAATGCCGCCTCATCGACCACATCGCCCCGCGCCGTATTGATGAGAAACGCGCTGCGCCGCATGCGGGCCAGGCGTTCCCGATTCATTAGGTGCCGGGTCTCCGGCGTAGCGGGGCAATGGAGCGAGACGAAGTCGGCCTCGTCCAGTACCTGCTCGAGTGTCTCTCTCGGCTCGGCGCCCAGGGCGGCGGCCTCCGCTGCGGAAGGAGGATACGGATCGTGGAAGATGACCCTCATGCCGAACCCGTGGTGGGTCCGGCGGGCCACGGCGCGGGCGATTCGACCCATGCCGACCAATCCCAGCGTCTTTCCGCTCACCTCGGTTCCCAGCATGTGCGTCGGGCGCCAACCGGTCCAGGCTCCGCAGCGGACGTGACGTTCCCCTTCCCCGGCCCGGCGGCTAACCATGAGCAATAAAGTCACCGCGATATCCGCGGTGGCTTCGGTCAGCACATCGGGGGTATTGGACACTGCCAGCCCTCGCGCCTTGGCGGCAGCAGTATCGATGTGATTGAAGCCCACCCCAAAGTTGGCCAGCATACGCGCCCGCAGCGGCTCGACCGCCAACACCTCGCTGGTAAGCCGGTCGGTGACGGTACAGAGCACCGCGTCGGCCCCGCGGAGCGCGTCCTGAAGGCCCGCCGCCCCGAGCGGGCGATCGTCGCGACTGAGCTTCGCCTCGAAATCGCGGCTCAGCTCTTCCTCTACGATGCCCGGGAGCCGCCGAGTAACCACAACGGTGGGGCGTGCCGTCACTTCACGCCGACCGTCTTGCGGGAGGATCGCTTCGTCAGCGCCGCCGCCACTGTGGAGCCCAGTTCAGCGGGACTGGGGGCGACCGTGAGGCCGGCGGAGCGCATAATCTCCGCCTTTTCGGCGGCAGTATCCCCGAAGGCCGAAATGATCGCGCCAGCATGGCCCATGCGGCGACCCTTGGGCGCGGTCAACCCGGCCACATAACCGATGACCGGCTTGCTCATGTTTTCCTTGACGAACACCGCCGCCTCGGCCTCCTGCGGCCCCCCGATCTCGCCGATCATCATGACGGCTTCGGTCTCGGGGTCTTCCTCAAAGAGCTTGAGCATGTCCACGAAGGAGCTGCCATTGATGGGATCGCCCCCGATGCCGACGCTGGTCGTTTGCCCAATGCCCAATGCGTTCATCTGGGCGGCAGCCTCGTATCCCAGAGTGCCGGAACGGGTCACCAATCCGACCTTACCTCGCGAGTAGATATGACCCGGCATGATCCCCAGCATGGCCTTGCCCGCGCTGATGATGCCAGCGCAGTTAGGACCAATCAGGGTCGTGCGCCGCTCCTTCGGGAACCGGAAGAGGTAGCGCTTGACCATCATCATGTCCTGCGCCGGTATGCCATCGGTGATGGTGCAGATGAGCCGAATGCCTGCGTTGGCGGCCTCCATGATCGAATCGGCGCAGAAGGCGGCCGGCACGAAGATGATGCTGGCTGTGGCACCCGTCGCTCGTACCGCCTCCTTTACCGTGTTGAAAACAGGGCGATCCAGATGGCGGTTGCCGCCTTTGCCGGGCGTGACACCGCCCACGATGTTGGTACCGTAGGCGATCATCTCCTTGGCATGAAACGTCGCTTTGTCACCCGTGAAGCCCTGCACGATGACACGAGTGGTTTCGTCGATGAGAATGCTCATGACTGTCCATTACCTCCGAGATGCCCACCCGAGACTCGGGACCGCACCGGTGACTGACGTGACTCGTTGAGTGCCTTGACCACCCGATCGGCGGCCTCCGAGAGAGAATCCGCCGTGATGATGGGGAGCCCGCTTTCCTTGATGATCCGCCGGCCTTCCTGGACGTTGGTTCCGGCCAACCGGACCACCAGCGGGATTTCCAGCTGGCTTTCCCGGGCGGCCTGGACCACGCCCTGGGCTACCCAATCACACCGGTTGATGCCGGCGAAGATGTTGACCAGAATCGCCCCGATCTTCGAGTCGGAAAGCACCAGTCGAAACGCCGCGGCCACCCGGTCCGGCGAAGCACCGCCGCCCACATCGAGGAAGTTGGCCGGGTGACCTCCGGCGTGTTTGATCATGTCCATCGTGGTCATGGCGAGTCCAGCACCGTTGATGATGCACCCGATGTCGCCATCCAGGGCCACGTAGTTGAGGCCAAATTCCGCCGCCTGAGCCTCACGCGGGTCCTCCTCCGCGTAGTCCCGCAATTCGCTGACACTGGGCCGACGGAACATGGCGTTGTCGTCGAACGTCATCTTGCAATCGAGTGCGAGCACCTGGCCGTCGCGGGTGACCACCAGCGGGTTGATCTCGACCATGGTGGCGTCCAGGTCGCGGAACGCGCGATACGCCCCGAGCAGCGTGGTGACCGCGCGGCTCACCTGGGCCGGCGCCAGCCCGAGCCCGAATGCGATTTCCCGCGCCTGAAAGGCACTCATGCCGATCGCAGGCTCGACCACCTCACGCAGAATGGAGTCGGGTGCGGTCTTTGCAATCTCCTCGATCTCCATCCCGCCCTGCGGATGAGCCACGATCATGATGCGCTCCGTTTTTCGGTCCAGCACCAGGCCCAGGTAGAGCTCCCGCTCGATGGGAACAGCGGCCTCCACATAAAGGCGGTGAACCACCCTCCCCTCCGGGCCGGTCTGGTGAGTCACCAGTCGAGTCCCCAGGAGGGCCTTGGCAGCCTGGCGCACCTCGTCTTCGCTGGAGCAGAGTTTGATTCCCCCGGCCTTGCCCCGAGCCCCGGAATGGATCTGCGCCTTGACTGCCCAACGTGCGCCTCCGATTTCCGAGGCCCGATAGACGGCCTGCTCCGGGCTGTATGCTACGCCGCCCCGGGGAATCGCAACGCCAAAGCCGGCGAGGAGCTCCTTGGCCTGGTACTCGTGAATGTCCATGGTCGATCCAGAAAGCGGAGATCAGGGTATGAAATGGTCGCGAGTCGCATGTCGCGAGTCGCGAACGAATCCGTGGAAATCCGAACGAAACACTAAGAGACGCCCACTCGCGACTCGTGACTGGTGACTCGTGTCCTTTGCTTAATAACCGTATCCATATCCACGACAACCCGCGCCATCCGCGCCGATGCAGCATCGATCATTCTTCCATCGAGCTGGGCCGCGCCTCGGCCTTCCCGCGCCGCCTGCTCCAAGGCCTCCAGAATGCGCCGGGCCCGGTCGACTTCGGGTTCCGGTGGAGTGAATACCTCGTTCGCGAGTGCGATCTGGGATGGATGGATCGCCCATTTTCCCTCGATGCCGAGGGCGGCACCCCGACGCGCGGCCGCGCGGTAACCCTCCGGGTCCTTGAAGTCTCCGAACGGGCCATCGATGGCGCGGAGCCCGTAAGCCCGGCAGGCGACAACCATGCGGGATAGCGCGGCGTGCCACTGATCGCCGGGATAGTCGGGATTGAGGCCGCCGATGTTGACCGTGCGCGCCCGGCAGCTCGCGGCATAGTCGGCCACCCCGAAATGCATGGCCTCGAGCCGCCGGCTCGACTGGGCAATGGCCTCGACGTTGGCCATTCCGAGCGCCGTCTCGATCAGGACATCGATTCCCACGCGATGAGGGATTCGCTTTGCTTCCTCGATCTGGGTGAGCAGCGCGTCTACCAGATACACATCTGCGGGAACCCCGACCTTGGGGATGAGGATGACGTCAAGCCGATGGCCGGCCTGCTCCACCACATCCACCACGTCACGATACATGTAGTGAGTATCGATGCCGTTGATGCGGACACAGATCGTCTTGCCCCGCTCCCGCCAATCGAATTCCAGCAGCGCGGCAATGACGTTCAGTCGGGCCTGGGCCTTGTCGGCCGGAGCGACAGCGTCCTCCAGGTCCAGGAAGATGTAGTCCGCATCGCCCTCCAGCGCCTTCCGGAACATCCCTGGCTGAGAGCCGGGAACGGCCAGCTCACTCCGCTGCAGCCGGGCCTGGACCGGCTCGTAGCGAGTGTGACTCATCGGGAAGCGCCGGCGGCTGCCTTCTTGGGTGTGGCCGCTGCGGGCTGGGCGTCAGGGGCGCGCGGGGGGAAATCGCGCTGGTCCAGCGGGCTCGCCGTGCTCCGCCAATACTCCTGTGCCGCCGCGACTCCCTTCCCCAGCTCGACCTTGATTCCCACATCCCGCATTGCCATCTCCACCCCCGCGATCCCGCCTAACAGCATCAGCTCGTTCAGGTCCCCCAGATGACCAATGCGGAAGAGCTTGCCCGCCATGCGGGCCAATCCTGCACCGAGGGCAAGGTCGTAACGCCGGTAGGCGACGTCGATGACCTCGGCTCCATTGAATCCTGCCGGCACCATGATGGCGGTGACCGTATCCGAGTGCCACTTAGGCGCGCGGGCACATAGCTCCAAACCCCAGGCCTTCACCGCCCGACGGGTGCCTTCAGCGAGGCGATGATGCCGGGCGAACACGTTGTCCAAACCCTCCTCCAGGAGCATCCCGATCGATTCACGCAATCCGTACAGCATGGGGAGTGACGGCGTGTAGGGGAAATATCCGCTTGCGTTGGCCTTTCTCATGTCACCGAAGTCGAAGAACACCCGGGGTAGCTTGGCCTGGTCATAGAGGGCTAGCGCCTTCTGGCTGGCGCACACGATGCCGAGGCCCGCTGGAAGCATCAGGCCCTTCTGGGAACCGGTCACCGCAAGGTCCACTCCCCACTCGTCCATCCGGAAATCGATGCTCGCTATCGAGCTGACCCCATCCACCATCAGAAGCGCCGGATGCCTGGTGTCGTTCAGTGCCCGGCGCATGCCGGCCACATCGCTGGTGACTCCGGTGGCGGTTTCGTTGTGGGTGAAAAGCACTGCCTTGATCCGGTGAGCCCGGTCGGCAGCGAGGGCCTCCTGATAACGCTCCACCGGTGCACCCTCACCCCACTCGACATCGAGTATTTCGACATCGAGCCCCATCCGCTGAGCCATGTCGATCCAGAGATGGCTGAACATCCCGAACCGGGCGGCGATTACCTTGTCCCCGGGAGAAAGCGTGTTGGAGAGAGATGCCTCCCACGCGCCGGTACCGCTGGCGGGGAAGATGAACGCCTGGCCTGAACGAGTCTTGAAGATTTTCTTCAACTCCTCGAAGAGCGGCGTAGCCAGCGAGGGGAAATCGGAAGAGCGGTGATCCTCCATGGCCCGGTGCATAGCCCGGAGGACACGATCGGGCACGTTGGTGGGCCCGGGTACAAAGAGGAAGTTGCGGCCGGCCATGGTGGGGATCCTCTTCTTTGAGATGGACTATTGCGGGCTCGCCCTACTCAATAACACTTTGTGAACTTTTTCACAAGGCTTCCGGTCTGATAGCCCCGACTCCACCGGATCTCCGCTCACTGCTGCGGGACCTTTACTCTGCGGCCACCGCGGCAGTTGCGCCAGGAGCCGCGTTGGCCGCTCGCCTGGCCGACCTGCCACTCGACCGGGAACGGCCGCCCTGGGTCATTGCCCTCGGCAAGGCCGCCCTGCCTATGGCCCGAGCCGCAGTGGACCTGCTCGCCGCTCGCGGCACCCAGCCGGCGGGAGGACTCGTGGTGGCTCCAGCCCCAGCCGAGAGCCCTCATCCTGCCCTGGGGTACATCCGGGGAGACCATCCCGAGCCCGGTGCCGGCTCACTGGCGGCCGCCATCGCGCTGGCGAGCACGGCCGCACGGGTCACCGGGGAGGACGAAGTGTGGGTCCTTCTCTCCGGTGGAACGACCAGCCTGATCGGAGCCCCTGAGCCGGGGCTCACTCCGCAGGAGCTTTCGAACCTCTATAGCCTGCTCCTCGGCTCGGGTCTCGACATCACTGCCATGAATCGGATCCGAAAGCGGTTTTCCCGTTGGGGAGGCGGCAAGCTTGCCCAAGCATTGGCGCCGGCCCGGGTCCGCGTCTACGTCGTATCTGATGTCATCGGCGATGATCTCGCCTCGATCGGATCCGGGCCGTGTGTCCCCGATCCTACCACTGCCGGCGAGGTGCACCGCCTGCTCGAAGCTGCGGAACTCTGGACGCGCATACCCGAAGCTGCCCGAACGATGGTGGCCGCCGTCGAGGCCGGGGTGCTGCCGGAGACGCCAAAGCCGGGAGATCGAATGTTCGAGCGCGTGACCCTGGAACTGATTGCCGGCAATCGGCTGGCGCTGGAAGCCGCCGCCGAGCGCGCGACCCGACTGGGCCTCGCTGCACTGGTCATCGGTACGCCGGTGGCGGGCGAGGCTTCCGCGGCAGGCGCCAACCTGGCCGCCACACTACTCCATCATTGCGCTCGCCACACCGTCCCGCAACCGGAGACGCTTGTTCCGCCCATCTGCGTCATCTGGGGAGGCGAGACCACCGTCAGTCTGGGAGAGGGCACATCCGGAGTGGGCGGTCGGTGCCAGGAGCTGGCGTTGGCTGCTGCGAGGACGCTCTCCGGGTGGCGTAGCCCGGTGGCTCTACTCGCTGCTGGAACCGATGGGCGTGATGGACCGACCGATGCCGCCGGCGCGATCGTGGACAATCACACCTGGCGCCTCATGGAGGAGGCGGGGCGGGATCCTGCTCGCGATCTTGCGACTCACAACGCCTACCCTGCACTCGAGTCCGCCGGGGCACTGCTACGCACTGGCCTTACTGAGACAAACGTGATGGACGTGGTGATTGGGGTATGTGTGGGATAACAACGTGAGCGGGAAGAAAAAGCGTAAGCGGTACGCGGGTTTGAGACGGTAGTGGCAGTTCCCGCTCACGCTCTTAGGGCTGCACTCCGAGCTTCGGACGGAAGTCCTCTCCCAGGATTACGCTCACGTCCACTCTCCGGAAGGTATCGGTTTCGACCTCCACCAGACCGACGCCGAGCGCTGCCGCGACGTAGCGTGCCCGGTCGGCATCACCGCGCCGGGCGACCACCCTGGTCGACTCGGCCAGCGTGTCGGCATTACCCAGGAAGACCACGTCCAGGCCCTGGCGGCGTAGTACCCTGGTCGCCGCGCGTGCGGCTCCCTGACGCCGCGTGCCGTTCAACACCTCGATGGTGACACGTCCCTCTGGTGCCACGGGTAGGCTGGCCCGCGTGCTCGGCTCCGGCTTCGGGCGGAGAAGGAGCCCGCCTCCAGCTGCCACCAGAAGCGCAGTGCCGCCTACTGCGAGCCCGCGCCAGTGCCGACGAGACTGTTCCAGAATCGATGGGTGGGTTCGAGAACGGGCCATCCCGACTGAATTATGTGGAGGAGACGAGCACGGGCCACCTCGCGGAGGACATCCGCGGGGTCCGTGGGGAAACGTTCAGCCAGCGCGGCCCGGTGCTCCTGGTCGAAGGGCCGGCCCGGTTCGAGGTAATCAGCGCAATAAAGGACCCGTCCGACCATGTCCCATTCCGCCAGGCCGAGGGAGTGATAGCGAACCGCATCGAGCACGCCGCGATCGGTTGCGCCCTCCGCCCGAGCCCGGGCGGCGCTTGCCGGTCCATGCCGGAGCTCGGGTGGCCCGGGTGTATCCGACGCCCACTTCTCCAGGTCCTCCAGGGGTGCGTCGCGCATGGCGTCGTGCAGCCAGACCGCTCGCAGCCAGCGATGACGCTCGGGGTCAGGCACCCCGAGCTGCTCCGCCCAGGCGGAGGTCAGCTCAGCGACTCGCTCGATATGGTCCAGCCGCTCGGGTGACACCACGGCCCATTCGGGCAACGTGGGGCGGAGTGCCGGAGGCGTATGCCGGGGCCGCCGGGTGGGTGTGTATTCCGAAGGTGACATCAGGTCAGGCCGTGTGCCAGCCGGATATTGTCGATGAGCCGAGTGCCACCGATCCGCGCTGCAATTGCGATGATCGTTTGCTGATCGACCACACTCACAGGCTCGAGCGCCTCGGGTTCCACAATAGCGATGTACTCCACGGTCACGCCGGGCTCCCGCCGCAACTCGCCGGCCATCCGCTCTTCCAGCACCTGGGCTTGCCGCTCACCCTCACAAAAGGCGCGGTGCGCCAGCAACAGAGCGCGACTCAGCACCGTCGCCCGGCTTCGGTCGGCGGTGCTCAGATAGGCATTGCGGCTGCTCAATGCCAGGCCATCAGGTTCCCGCACCGTGGAGACCTCGACGATCTCGACCGGCCAGTCGAGGTCCCGCACCATCCGCTTGATCAGGGTCAGTTGCTGAATGTCCTTCTGGCCAAAACACGCGAGCTGAGGCTCTACCAGATGAAAGAGCTTGGCCACCACCGTCAGGACGCCGGAAAAGTGACCGGGCCGTGCAGCACCTTCCCATCGTTCCGCGGTCTTGCCGGGGATCACCCGCACCTCGGATCCGGGCGGATACATCGTCTCTACCGTGGGGACGAACAACGCGGCCACTCCCCGGGCCTCGGCCAACACGCGATCCCGCGGCAGGTCTCGAGGATACCGGGCGAGATCTTCCCGGGGTCCGAACTGGAGCGGATTGACGAAGATACTGAGGATGACGGCTTCGGCTCTCCGGCGAGCCTCGTCCACCAGGGCCAGGTGTCCCTCGTGGAGATAGCCCATCGTAGGCACCAATGCAATCCGGCGGGCGGCGGCACGCTGGCTGTGCGTCCAGGATCGGAGCTCGGGAATGGTGGCGAGTTCAGCCAACCTACTCAAAGCTGTGCTCTCTCCCCGGATACTTTCCTTCCCGCACCTCGCTGGCATACGTGCGCACGGCTTCGCGGACGGCTTGCGCCAGCTTCCCGTAATGCTTCAGGAACTTCGGCGCGAATTGCTCGTTCAGCCCCAGCATGTCGTGCAGGACAAGCACCTGCCCGTCGCACTGCGGTCCCGCACCGATCCCGATAGTTGGGATGGTGAGTGCCCGGGAGATGTCGGCGGCCAGAGCAGCGGGAATCAGCTCGAGGACGATGGCACACGCACCGGCCGCCTCCAACCGCTTGGCGTCGTTGAGCAGGCGATCGGCTGCCGCGGCCTCTCTTCCCTGAACCCGGTACCCGCCCAGGGCGTGCACCGACTGGGGGGTGAGCCCCAGATGCCCTATCACCGGGATCCCGCATTCAACCAGCGCGGACACCGTCTCAGCCATCGGGCTGCCACCTTCGAGCTTGACTCCGTGCGCACCGGTTTCCTGCAGCACGCGCCCCGCGTTTCTGATGGCCTCCGGGATGCTTACCTGGTAGGTGAGAAAGGGCAGATCGACGAACACCATTGCCCGGCGGGACACCCGGCGTACGGCGGCCGCGTGATAGATCATTTGCTCCAGCGTGGTGCTGAGGGTGGTTTCGTGGCCGGCGATCACCTGGTTCAAGGAGTCGCCCACCAGAAGTACGTCGACCCCAGCTTCCTCCAATAGCCGCGCAAAGGCAGCGTCATAGCAGGTCAGCATCACCACGCGCCGGCCGGCGGCTTTCATGCTGAGCAGATCGTGCACGGTGAGGGGGCGTGGGTCAGCGCTCATTGGATCCAAGCTCCGCCAACTCTCGGCGCCAGAAGTCGCGATTGAACAACTCGGGATGGGGAATGATAAGGTCGCGCTCGGTCACTCGCCGATCTCCGAACCGAACGATATCCAGATCCAGCGTTCTAGGACCCCAGCGCTCCTCCCGCTGACGCCCCTGGTTCAGCTCGATTTGCTGGAGAGCTTCCAGCAGAGCTCGAGGCTCGAGCCCGGTCTCCAGCAGCACCATTTGATTGAGATAGGGAGGTTGGCGCATCCCACCCAGGGGTGCGGTCTCTTCGATGCTCGATTCGGCAACAAGAGATGTCCTGGGAAGCGAGGCGAGCGCTTGGCGAGCCGCGCGCAGGTGGCCACGCCGGTCGCCCAGATTGCTGCCCAACGCAACGAATACTCGCTCGCGGGGTCTCTCGCCAGGTTCAGGCCTCGACCGCAAAGTGGCTCGCAATCCGCTGCAGGTCAGTCGCCATCTCACCCAGCTCACGGATGGCGCGCTCCAGCTCCGCCTGCCCCGCCGAGGCTTCTCCCGCGCGCTTGGCCAGAGTGTCCGTATCGGCTCGACTCTTGGCCGAACTGGCCGCCACCTGCTCGATCTGGCCGGTGAGCGTGTTCACCGCATCGCGCTGTTGCGCAGCTGTTGCGGCGATCGCCTTGGCGTGTCCGCCGGCTTCACCGGTGGTGCCCACGATGGCGTCCAATGCTTTCGCCGCGTCGGCGCTGAGCTCCTCGACACCGGCCACCACATCTCGGCCGCGTTCCATCTGCCCCGACACCGCCGAGACCTGATCGGTGATCTCTCCCAGCAGAGCGCCGGCCTCGCGGGCAGCATGCAGGCTTTGGGCAGCCAGGTCTCGCACCTCGGAAGCCACTACTGCAAAACCGCGCCCTTCGCGGCCGGCCCGGGCGGCCTCGATGGCGGCATTCAAGGCAATGAGATTGGTCAGATCGGCGATCTCCCGGATGGTGCCGATGAATCCGGTAATCCGTTGGGTCATTGCCCCGAGCGAGGACACCCGATCGGCTCCTGCCGCCACAAACCCTTTGAGCTCCACCAGCCGGGTAATGGCGTCTCCGATGACGTCTCGATTGCGCGCGGCGACCTCGGCCGCGGTACCGCTCGCCGCAGCAGCTTGAGCGCCCTGAGTCATCATGTCCTGGGAGGCACTTGCGAGCGACCCCGTGGCTCGTAGACCCCCCGTGGCAAACCGTTCCAATTCCATGGCGCCCTGGCGCATGCCCAGCGAAACGTCGGCGAGTGCAGTGGCGGAGCTCCGCAGTGAATCCGCTACGCGCGCCAGAGCGGCCACCTGATCGCCGATCTGACTCACGGTCAGCACCAGTGGCCGACGCAACTCTGCGATGTGAATCGCCGTGGCCATCTGAGCCGCCAGCGTGCTCATCGCCATCAGATCCTTGGAACCATAGGCGTGACGCTTATGGTGCTCCACTTCGAGGAGGCCCAGTATGTCTCCTCCGAATCGGATCGGATGAATCACCAGGGTGAGCACATCGGTGAGGTGGTCGGCGATGCGTCCGTCGTGCCGAGCGTCGCGCAGGATCAGAGGCTCGCGGGTCTCGAGCACTTCATGACGCAGAGCGTTGAGGGCAGCAGGCGGCTCCCCTCGTCCTGGCCGGCCAAGCGAGCCGCGATAGGCTAGCGAGATCTCGGATCCGGCAACGCGATACACTCGGAAATCGCCCCAGTCGAGCAGGCGATAGGCGACCCGTTCAATCTGAGTAAAGGACCCTTGGAGCGTCGCATTGCTGGCTATCGCCGCTTCCATCAGGTGCACCTTGTTCAGGTCCTCTGCACCGATGGCCTCGTCCAGTATCTGGCGGGTGAGAAGACCCAGCACCCCGAGCGCCAGGGCCACCGCGAGCCAGCCCACCGGCGCCAGAGTGGCGAGCGCGGTCACCACAATGGTGGTTGCAATCAGGGTGAGCAGGTAGGAGCTGATCTCCCAGCGAAGAATCAGGATTTTCTCCGCGCTCTCCAGCTTGTCCCGGATCAGCAGGCTGAAGTAGAACAGCGCTCGGCTCAGGAAGAAATACAGCGCGACCAGGATGGCTGCGGCCGGGAGAAAATCGAGCGTGAGCTCGGACGTGCCGCTCAGCGTCCCGCCCAGTGCCAGGATGGCAGCGTACGCTCCGTAGGCCGCGGTGAACCCGATCACTTCCCGACCGGCGTTGATGAGGCCGGCCCGCGGTTGCTTGCGCAAACCAAAGACATCGGCGGCCGCAACGCCGACCCATAGGGCCGCGACTACTGGTGCCGGCCCAACGCACACGGCCCCCACCAGGGTGGGCACACCCGACTGGGTGAGATAGGAATACTTGCTCAGCCGCACCGGCACCGCGCGGAGCACGAAGATGCTCAGCATGAGCAATCCCGTCGACACCGGATGAGTCAGCCACCTGGTGTCGACCGCAAGCACCGCGAGCATCAGCACCAGGCCGCCCACCGACAGGATCTGGGTATAGCGGTCGAGTATCCGCGGGATCGGGATCATCGTGGCCGCTCTCCCTTATCGAGCGCTTGCCTGAGGGAGCCGAGGAATCTGGCCGCCTCCCGCACTCCATCCCGCCCCAGGATTTCAACCAGAGCGCTGCCCACGACCACGCCGTCCGCCAGCTGACTCACCCGACGGGCCTGGTCCGGGGTGGAGATGCCGAAGCCCACCGCGACCGGAAGTGAGGTTGCCCGCCGCACCGCCCCAACCGAGTCTGCCAGGCTGTCCGACAACGCGGGGCTCGCTCCGGTTACTCCGAGCCGGGCGACCAGATATACAAATCCCTGGGCCCCCTCCACCGCCGCGGCGAGCCGTGCCGGCCGGGTGGTTGGAGCAATCAATCGAATCAG
>JAICPP010000320.1 GCA_025929805.1 Gemmatimonadales bacterium
CAGCGCCCAGACCTCCATCTCACCGAACCGCTGACCGCCGAACTGCGCCTTACCCGCCAAAGGCTGCTGTGTGACGAGCGAGTACGGGCCGATGGACCGGGCGTGGAGCGTGTCGTCCACCAGGTGACTCAGCTTGAGCATGTAAATCGACCCGACCGTCACCTCGCCTTCGAAGTGATGGCCAGTCCGTCCGTCCCTGAGTTGCGCCTTGCCCGCCGGGGTCAGGCCTGCGGCGCGGAGCAGCTCGTTGGCTGCGGCGTCCACATCCGCTTCGGCCTTGGGCCCGAGCAGACCTGCCAGAGCCTTGAGTCCGGTGGACTCCAGTGCCTCCGCCGGAGACTGACCAGCCGCTTTCTCGACCTCTCGCAGCGCCTTGCTGAAGGCCTTCTCGTCCCGGCCCAGCGAGTCTCCCTCGAGCTGGGCTCGATGGAATTCCACCTCCCGGCGCCGCTGAGTGAGCTCTCGTTCCGCCAGCTCCTTGGCCGAGTCGGTCAGGAAGTCCCGTACCGACTGGAACAGCTCGCGAGTCTCGGGCGAAGCGCCTCGGGCACCGAGCATGGCTATGCCGGCTTCGAGCAGCGTGGTGCGCTCCCCATTCGGTGCCACCTTCTTCAGATCCTGCACCATCCGGCCGATCGCCTGAGATGTCAGCTCGGGCGGGTGGCTCCGGAGACGCAGCGCCTCGGCGGCCCACCGGAACCCAGCCAGCCGGAGCAACGCACCGATCTCTGCCTCATCGGCACCCCGGAAGACCGGCGTCTTGGCCTCGAAGCCCAGGATGCGGGCCGCCCAGCCCAGATGTGTCTCCAGGATCTGACCCACGTTCATCCGGCTGGGAACACCCAGCGGATTGAGTACGATGTCAACCGACGTTCCGTCGGGGAGGAACGGCATATCCTCCTCGGGAACGATCCGGGCCACGATGCCCTTGTTGCCGTGCCGGCCCGCCATCTTGTCGCCCACCGAGATCTTGCGCTTCTCGGCGATGTAGACCTTCACCAGCTGGATGACTCCCGGCGGGAGCTCGTCCGGCTGGAGAATCTTGTCGATCTGATCTTCGGCCTTCTCCTCGACCTTGGCCCGCTCCCGCCCAGCCATATCGATGGCGGCACGAATCCGCTCGTTCGCGGCTTTGTTGGCCACCCGCAGGGTCTTGAGGTCCACATCCGCCAGATCCAGATCCTGCAGGTTGGTCGGGTTCAGCCGGGTGCCGGCGGGGAGATACTCCTCCACCGTTCCGGCTTTGAGCATGAGCGCCACCTCCTGCCCGCTGAGCAGGTTGGTGAGCTCGTCGAGCATGACGGCGCTGATACGGGCCTTCTCATCGTTCTCGATCCGCCGCACCTCGCCGATCCGCTCGCCCCGGTCCTTCTCGACGACCTGATCCTCGATCCGGCTGAAGATCTTGACGTCGATGACCACGCCGGCCATGCCGGGCGGCACCTTGAGGGAGCTGTCCTTCACATCCTTGGCCTTCTCGCCGAAGATGGCGGTCAGCAGCTTCTCTTCAGGCGAGAGCTCGGTCTCGCCCTTCGGAGTGATCTTGCCGACCAGGATGTCGCCCGGCTTGACGTGAGCCCCGATGCGTACGATGCCGCGCTCATCGAGATCCACCACGCTCTCGTCCGAGACGTTGGGGATTTCGCGGGTGATTTCCTCCTGGCCGCGCTTGGTGTCGCGTACGTGAAGCTCGAGCTCCTGGATGTGGATCGACGAATACACGTCGTCCTTGACCAGCCGCTCGCTGAGCACGATGGCGTCTTCGAAGTTGTGGCCGTACCAGGGCATGAACGCCACCAGGACGTTGCTGCCTAGCGCCAGCTCCCCGCCCTCGGTGGCGGCCCCGTCGGCGATGATCTCACCCTCACCGACCTGCTGGCCCAGCTTGACCAGAGGCCGCTGATTGATGGCGGTGTCCTGGTTGGTGCGCCAGAACTTCTTGACCCGGTACCGGTCGTGCTGATGCAACCGGGCCAGCGGTGTCTCGCCCACGCTGCCGTTTCCATTGGTGCCGGCATCGACGATGATCTCGTCGGCGGTGACCCGGGTGACGGTTCCGGCTCGGCGGGCAATGATCACCGCGCCGGAGTCGCGCGCCACCTTTTCCTCCAGCCCGGTGCCGACCAGTGGTGCCTGAGGGAACAGCAAGGGCACGCTCTGCCGCTGCATGTTGGAGCCCATGAGCGC
>JAICPP010000028.1 GCA_025929805.1 Gemmatimonadales bacterium
GCACGGCGGTCGAACTCCACGGTCTCTGCGACATAGACCAGCGGCACGGCATACCGCTCCCCACCTGCCTCGGTGAGCAGCGCCCGCACGATAGCGAGTGTCAACGGCACCCGGATGAGGAAGGTGCTACCCTGGTTCAGCTCGGAGCGTACTTCGAGCGTTCCCCCGAGTGCTCGAACTCGAGTCATGGCTACGTCTACACCGACTCCCCGTCCGGAGACCCCGCTCACCTGTTGTGCGGTGGTGAAACCGGGCCGGGCCAGCACCCGCACCAGCAGGTCGTCACTCAACGTGTCGGTGTCGGGCGCGGCGCCCTCCCGGCGGGCCTTGTCCAGGATCTTGGCCCGATCGATGCCGCGGCCGTCATCGACCACTCGGATAGCTACCGTGTTGCGCTCGCGGGCGGCAGACAACAGGATCCGGCCCTGGGCAGGCTTCCCCGCCGCGGCCCGCTCAGCCGGCGACTCGATGCCGTGATCGGCGGCATTCCGGATCAGGTGCAGCAGTGGCTCACCGATCTCGTCCAGAATCGAACGGTCGAGCTCGATGTCCTCGCCTTCCATGTCGAAGCGGATCTGCTTGCCCAGCTCGCGTGACAGGTCCCGCACGAGACGGGGGAAACGCTCGAACACCTCGCCGACCGGAGTCATCCGGCATGCAATCACTTCGGCCTGCATGGCGGAAACGAGCCGGGCAATACGCTCGCTCACCTCACTCAGGATCCGGTCACCCGATTCGGCGGAGATCGTGCTCAGCCGGTTCTTGGCCACCACGAGCTCGCCAACCTGCTTCATCAGCATGTCCAGGCGCCGGAGGTCCACCCGGATCTGCCGGGTGTTCGCGCGAGCCTCGGCTCGAGAGCCGGCCGGCTCCTGGAACTGGACCGTCTCCACGTCTCCTACATCGCGGAGCGATGTAGCGATCTCGGCGTCCGAGAACCTCGTCTGCAGCCGGAAATCGAACCGGCCATCGAAATCATCACGCTCGAACTGAGCCGCGGCGGGACGCACCGCGCTCACTTCTCCCAGGCTCTCGGCCCGGCGGATGACTAGGGCTGCCCGTGCTCCCCGCATGATGGCGTCCGACCGGATCGCTACATGGATCGAGCGGAACCGCGGTGCATCCGACGCGCGGCGGGCTGGTGTCGGCTCCGGATTCTGCGTTGCCGCGTCGGGGTGGTGATCGCCGGAAGAAGCCTGATCGAGCTCACTGATCAAACCCGCGTCGGCCGGCTCCTCACTGCCCGCGGCCGCGGCCTCGACGGCTCGCCCCAGAGCGTCAACCGCTCGAAAGAGGAGTTGAAAGAGCGAGGGGCTGGCCTGGAGCCGCCCTTTTCGTAACCCGTCGAGGAGGTTCTCGGTACGATGGGCCAGGTGGGCCACGGCGGCGTAGCCCATCGTGGCAGCCATGCCCTTGATGGTGTGGATGGCTCGGAAGAGACGGTCCACCGGCTCAGCGGCCGACGGCGCGCTCTCCCACGCCAGGAGCGAGCTGTTGCAGGCCTTGAGATGCTCGCGGCTTTCCGCGACGAAGAGAGCGGCGTATTTCGAGAGGTCCATGGGTTACGCCAGGACGCGCTGGACCGCCTCGAGGACCCTGGATGGCTGGAATGGCTTCACCACGAAATCCTTGGCCCCGGCCTGAATGGCTTCGACCACCAGTGCTTGCTGGCCCATGGCGCTGCACATCAGGATTTTGGCTTCGGGATCGCTCTTGCAGATTTCCCGGACGGCCTCGATGCCGCCCATGTCGGGCATCACGATGTCCATGGTGACCAGATCGGGCTTGAGCTCCCGATATTTCTGCACCGCCTGCACCCCGGACTCGGCCTCCCCAACCACCTCAAAGCCGGCCTGGCTCAGGATGTCGCTGATCATCGTGCGCATGAAAATGGCGTCGTCACAGACCAGTACCGTGTGGTTCACAGGCTCCTCCCTTAGCCTCCGATGATCGGCGCAAAGACGGCATCGACGTCGAGCAGAATGAAGTGCCGGTCCGCTTGGAGTCCCACCGCCTTGACCAGCCGGGGGTCGACCCCAGGGAGCTCTCGACGTTCCACCACGCTGGAAGTGGGAACCTCGAGAAAGTCCAGCACCTGCCCTACGCCGAGCCCATAGCTCCTGCCCTTCACCTCGAGCACGACAATGGCGCCCTCGTCGGACTCCCGGCGCTCCTGCTGGAGGAGGAGGTGTCCATCGAGCACGGTAAGCAGGCTGCCTCGAACGTTGACCAGCCCTTCGACCGTGTCCGGTACTCCGGGTATTCGGGTAGCCGGAAGGCGAGGGAGGATCTCACGCACGATCCCTGCCGGGGCCGCGCAAACAACCTCACCGATTCGAAAGATGACGGCGTGTAGCGCGGGAGAGTTAGCCATCTCTATTGAAGAACCGAAGATAGCCAAGCGGGTCAGGGCGAGCAACCAGTTCTTCGCCACCTGCTGCGATCAACGCCGGACGCAGGTCCAGAGGCCATTCGGAGGTGAACTCGAGTGGTGCTCCGCTCACAGGATGGCGGAATGCCAGAGCCGCAGCATGCAGAGCCTGCCGAGGAGTGGCTCGCGCGATCCGATCCGCGGCCCGGCGCTGAGCCCCCGAGATTCGGCGGCTCCCTCCGCCGCCGTACACCGGGTCGCCCACGACAGGATGCCCCACATGCTCCAGGTGGAGCCGGATCTGGTGAGTTCGGCCGGTGTGCAGCTCGAGGCGCAGGAGCTCGACTACGTCGAACCGTGCCACCACCCAAGCATCGGTCCGTGCGGCGCGGCCCCGAGGCGCCACGACCATACGCTTGCGGTCCTGGGGGTGACGAGTAATGGGGGCGTCAATCGAAAGGGGGCTGGAATCCAGATGGCCCCAGGCCAGGGCCGCGTACATTCGGCGCACCCACCGAGCCGCAATCGCGGCGCCGAGGCGGCGGTGGGTCAGATCGGTCTTGGCCACGATCATGAGCCCGGACGTGTCGCGGTCGAGCCGGTGAACGATGCCCGGCCTCCCTTCCGCTCCGCCCGCCAGGGTGGTGCCGCGCGCGACCAGCGCATTGACCAGGGTGTCGTCCCAGTGCCCCGGAGCCGGGTGCACCACCAAACCAGCCGGTTTGTCGATCACGGCGAGGTGTTCGTCTTCGAAGACGAGCGTGAGTGGAATGGCGCGCGGTTGGAGAGTACGTGGTGGCTGGTGCTCGGGCATCCGTACTGTGACCTGCTCTCCCCGCGAGAGAACGCGGGAAGCACGGGCCGGCTTCCCTTCCACCATGATCAGCTTTTGAGCTACGAGGCGCGCTGCCTGGGTGCGAGAGAGACCGAGCTGATCCGCGAGGAAACGATCGAGACGCTCGGTTTGATCGGTGAGGACTGTGAACTGAATCGGTTTGGCGGAGGAGTCGTCGTCAGAATGGCCGGGTTCCTCCTGCCCCGCGAGCCGGCTGCCCTGCGTTCCTGCCTTCCTCACGCCGCCGAGGCGGACTCCGCCTCCGGTCGGCGAGCATCTTCCCGCCACAGCGAGATGGCCAGGGCAATGGCGCCGCAGCTCACCGCGATGTCCGCGACATTGAACGTGGGCCAGCGAAGAGCGCCCACACCGACATCCAGGAAGTCCACCACGCCGCGCGGGCTGCGGATCCGGTCGATGAGATTCCCCACTGCGCCGCCGGCAACCAGGCCCAGGGCAAGCTGGCGGAACCGATCACCCGGCGGACTGCCGCGCGACATGCGGTTGAGGACGAACACCGCGATGACAGCAACGGTGAAGAAGATCCAGCGGGAATACGGCCCCACATGCAGGCCAAAGGCGGCTCCCGGGTTGTATACCAGTCGAAGCTGAAACCAGTCACCAAACACCGAGATCCCCGGAGTCCGAAGCAGGGTGGCCTCGGCGATCAATTTGGTGATCAGGTCGAGCACGATGGTCCCCAATGCCGCCCATACAAACACCCGCCGCTCCCGGCCGGGCAAGGATGGCTCAACGGCGCTTGCCATCTTCCTCTTTCTCCTTGCAGGTGATGCAGAGACGGGCGTGGGGCAAGGCGTCGAGCCGCTCGAAGTTGATTTCCTGGCCACACTGCTGACAGTGTCCGAACTGCTCGGGGTTGCCGTAGAGCCGTCGGAGCGCCTCGTTCACATGCCAGAGATAGCGGCCCTCCTGGGACGCAAAGAGAAACTGCTTTTCCCGCTCCATTGCATCGGTTCCCTGATCGGCCATATGGAACGAATAGGAGGAGAGATCGCCGTCGGAGGACTGTAAAGTCGCGTTGAACGATTCGTCGTAGTAGCCCAGCTCCTTCATGACCCGGGCTCGCTCTTCCATCAGGCGCTTCTCGAGATATGCCAGCTGTTTCTTATTCATTACCTGTCCGTAGGTTGTGGGCCGGCTGAGGTCCGACCGTCCAAATAGCGTTGCACTCCCACCACTACCCCGTACCCGTCTACGTCCACCCGCTGCTCCAGGTCGGGCGAAGGCGCACGCGCGCCGACTTCCAGACCCCGCGCCAGGGTTTCTCCCCGGATGAATCCGGCGTGGTTGTTCACCGCATCGACGACGGGCTGATCACCATCGATCCAAAGGGCGATCCGATCGGTGTAGGCGTAACCCGCCTCCTTGCGAAGGCGCTGCACCCGGTTCACCACCTCGCGAGCGAGACCCTCGCGACGAAGCGCCTCATCGAGTCGCGGGTCCAGGGCGGCCACAAAGGCTCCATTGCTCTGGACCAACCAATCGGTTGCGACTTCGCGCTCGACCGCTATGTCTTCCGGCAGGTAGGTCACAGGCTCACCCTCGAGCTCCAGGGTAGCCGGACTACCAGCCTCGAGACCCTGAAGCTGGAGCGGCGTAAGCGTTGCCGCCGCGGCGGCCACCGCCGGGGTGCGTTTGCCGTACCGCTTCCCCAGGGTGCGAAAGTTCGGCTTGGGCCGAAGTCGCACCAGGTCAGTATCGGACGCAACGACCTCGACCTTTTTGACGTTTACTTCCAGCCGCAGCAGCTCCAGTAGGTCGTCCAGCGTCGCTCCTCGCACTCCACCGGGCACCGCTACCTGCATCCGGCCGAGTGGCTGCCTTACCCGAATGTTGCGCTCCTCACGAGCGGAGCGTGCCAGGGATGCCAGCCGCCGCACCGCATCCATGGCCGCCTCCAAGTCCGGTACCACCTGCCCCTGCGGTACCGGAAACCCGGAAAGGTGCACCGATGTTCCCGTCAGCGCCCGGTGCAGCCAATCACTCACGAACGGAGCGGCCGGTGCCAGCAGTCGGACTACCGTGCTCAAGGCCTCGTGCAACGTTGCCAGCGCCGCGGGATCCGCGGTCGAATCGGGAGCCCAGAAGCGAGCCCGGTTCACTCGCACGTACCATTGCGACACGTCATCGACTACAAAATCCATGATCGCTCGTACCCCGGCCGTCACGTCGTACCGGGTCCAGGCCTGCTTCACGGCCTCGACCGTCCCATCCAGGCGGCTCCGCAACCAGCGGTCCACTAGAGGCCGCTCGCCAAGCGGCGGTGACTCGGCCGGCGTCCACTCGCCGGCATAGCCGGCAAAGAAGGTGTAGCTGTTCTTCAGTGCGTTGAAGAACTTCCCCGCTACTTCGGGGATGGTGCGGGGATCGAACCGCTTCGGCAGCCATACCTGACTGGATGCGAGAAGATACAACCGGATGGTATCGGCACCGAACTGCTCGATCATCTCCCAGGGATCCACCACGTTGCCTTTGCTCTTTGACATCTTCTGGCCCTCGGCATCGAGAACCAGCTCGTTCACGATCACGTGGCGGTAGGCCAGACTATCGAACGCAGCGGTAGCGATGGCCAGCAGCGAGTAAAACCAGCCGCGGGTCTGATCCACGCCCTCGCAGATGAAGTCGGCGGGGAAGTGCCGCTCGAACTCTGCCTGATGCTCGAAGGGATAGTGCCACTGAGCATACGGCATTGCCCCGGAATCGAACCAGGTATCGATCACCTCGGGCGTGCGGCGCATTACCCCCCCGCACCGACAGCTCCAGCTGAACTGATCGATGAAGGGCTTGTGGGGATCGAACTCGGCGGGGAGCGGGCGTCCCCAGCGCTCGGCCAACTGGGCGTAGCTCCCAATCACCTCCACATGGGAGGGCTCCTGATCGCAGGACCAGACCGGTAGCGGCGTGCCCCAGTACCGATCCCGGGATAGCGCCCAATCGACATTGTTCTCTAGCCACTCGCCGAACCTGCCCGAGCCTACCTCCGGTGGATGCCAATCCACCTGCCGGTTGAGCTCCAGCATGCGGCCCTTCACCGCTGAAGTACGCACGAACCAGGAATCGCGAGCATAGTAGATGAGCGGGCTCGAACACCGCCAGCAATGGGGGTAGGTATGGGTGTGCGGCTGGGTCCAATGCCAGCGCCCCTCCTGCTTGAGCCGCTGGATGATCAGATCGTTGGTCTCCCGCGCCGTCACCAACCGTCCTTCGATCTCCGGCCATGCCGTCCCGGCGAACGTTCCGTCCGGCGACACCGGCCGCACCAGGGCAAGACCCTGCTCATGTCCCGCCTGGAAATCATCGGCTCCGAAGGCAGGGGCCATATGGACCATGCCGGACCCGTCTTCTGCGCTTACGAACTCGGCTGCAATGACCAGCCGCGACTTTCGATCTTCGGGCAATGGTACGACCTCCAGCGGGCGTCGGTACCGCTGGCCGATGAGGTCGCTCCCCTTGAAGGTGCGAACGGCACCGAGCTCGCTGAACGTGGGCGCGCCGCGCTGAGCGCTGCTCGGCAACGAGGCCGCCCTGGAGGTTGCCAGAATGATTCTGCGGTCGCCCACCGCGTATTCACCGTATTCCAGCTCGGGATGTACGGCGACGGCGACGTTCGCCAGCAGGGTCCAGGGCGTAGTAGTCCAGACCAGGAGCTGACGACTGGGATCCACCTCGAGCGGAAAGGTCACATAGATCGAATTCGTGGTGACGGTCTCGTAGCCCTGTGCCAGCTCGTGACTCGAGAGCACCGTGCCGCAGCGCGGGCAATAGGGCAGCACCCGATGGCCGCGGTTCAGCAGGCTTCGCTGGTGCAGCCGCTGGAGCAGCCACCAGACGGTCTCGATGTACTCTCTGCTGCAAGTGACGTAGGGATGATCGTAGTCGAGCCAGTAGGCAATCCGGTCCGACAAGCTTTCCCACTCCGCCTGATACTTGAAGACGCTCTTGCGGGCACGGGCGTTGAACTCCTCCACGCCGAAGCGCTCGATGTCCTTCTTGCCGCTCAGCTCGAGCTCCTTCTCCACCTCGATCTCGACCGGGAGCCCGTGGGTATCCCAGCCGGCAATACGGGTAACCGATTCCCCCTGCATGGAGTGGAATCGGCACACCAGGTCCTTGATGGTTCGGGAGAACACGTGGTGAATGCCGGGTCGCCCGTTGGCCGTCGGCGGACCCTCGTAGAACACGAACGGGGGGCCGTCTCTCCGCGCATCCACCGTCTGATGGAAGAGCCGCTCCTGCTTCCATAGCGCGAGCTGGCGTTGTTCCAGCTCGTTGAGTGTGAGGTCGGGCCAGGACGGAAATGCCACTAGTGCAACCGTTCTACCAGTCCGTGGACGAGGCGGGTGAGCGATGGCTCAGCCCGGCGCGCAGTGTCGATGATGCGGGCGAGGTCGGCCGCCTCCAACGCGTCGGGGAGACACTGATCGGTAATAATGGAGATCCCGACGGCTCTCATCCCGGCATGGGCCGCCACGATTACCTCAGGCACAGTCGACATCCCAACCACATCGGCGCCGATGTTCCGAAGCATCCGATATTCGGCTCGGGTCTCGAGGTTCGGTCCGGGTACCGCCACGTACACGCCTTCTCGGAGGGTGATGCCCAGCTCCAGAGCGACTGCACGAGCGATGGCCCGGAGCTCCGGGTCATAGGGTGCCGACATGTCAGGAAACCGAGGCCCCAGTCGCTCGTCGTTCAAACCGATCAGCGGGTTGTCCCCCAGGAGATTGATATGATCGCTGAGGAGCACCAGTTCGCCCGGCTTCCATAACGGATTCATGCCACCGCACGCGTTCGACACGATCAGCACCCGCGCTCCGAGCGCATGCATCACGCGCACCGGAAAAGTTACGGCGTCCAGTCCATACCCCTCGTAGCGGTGAAATCGCCCTTGCATCGCGACCACGCGCTTGCCCGCCAAGCGTCCCAGCAAGAGCCTGCCGGCATGACTCTCTACGGTGGAGAGCGGAAACCCCGGAATCGTCTCGTAGGGGACCGAGGCCTCGGTGGTGATCTGGTCGGCCAGGCCGCCGAGCCCGGTACCGAGGATGATTCCGACCTCAGGCTGCAAAGCAACGGAATCGCGCACCGCATCCGTTGCGGCCTCGATCCTTTCGTACAGTGAAGCGGCCACCGTCACCGCTGCCGTCCCGGCAGGGTTTCATCGGCCGGCTCTGCCTCCGGGCGTACCCGCCGCTGGAGACCATCCACTTCGCCAAGATGCCGCTCCAACAGCGTACGGAAGCTCGCCACGTAGGCCGTGAACTGTCGCGCTACGCCGTCGGCGCGTTCCCGGACGATTGCCTCCTCCTGACGCGCTCGTTCCAGGATCCGCTCGGCTTCGGCCCGGGCCTCCCGCAACACCAGCTCCGCCTCGCGCTCCGCCTGTTCGCGGCTATCCACCCTGAGCTGCTGGGCGGCGACCAATGCCTCATTCATAGCACGCTCTCGATCGCGAAAGGCGCGGAGCTGGTCCTGAAGACCGCGAAGCCGCTCTTCATGCTGGGCCCGGTCGCGGAGCAGTCGCTCCAGCTCTTCGGAGATCGCCAGCTTGAACTCGTCCACCTGGGCTCGATCGTATCCGCGGACGGCGCGGCCGAACTCCTGGGACCGGACGTCCAACGGCGTCAGATGAAACGCGTGATCGTCGCTCATGTATGCCGCTCTCCGAACAGGACGGTGCCCAGCCGAATCATCGTGGCCCCTTCTTCCACTGCGGCGGGATAATCACCCGACATGCCCATGGAGAGCTCATCGAGTGGGTGTCCCGAACGTCCCGCCGCATCCCGGAGCTCCCGAAGCAGGCTGAATGCGCGGTGCTGCTCCCTGGTGTCTTCCGTAAGGGCGCTCATGGTCATCAGCCCTCGGACCTGAAGCCGCTCCAGCGCCCGAAGCTGGTCCAGCAAATCAGGCAGGGACTCGGGTGCGATCCCGCCTTTCTGGGGCTCGCCGGAGCAGTTGACCTGCACCAGCACCGGCTGTCTCGTTCCGGGCAGCATCCGACGGTCCAGTTCGGCCGCGAGATCGCCCCGATCGATCGAGTGAACCAGAGCAAAGCGACCGGCGACGTGGCGCGCCTTGTTCCGCTGCAGAGTGCCGACCAGGTGCCAGTCGACCGGTAGATCCGATAGGACCTCCTGCTTCTGCAACGCTTCCTGGACTCGATTCTCCCCGATGTCGCGAATGCCTGCCGCGAGAGCCGCCCGCACAGCGTCGGGCCCGTGCGTCTTGGTGACAGCCACGATCCGCACCGGATGGCGCCACCCTCCCGCCGCCTGGCTTCGGGCCACCGTTTCACGCACACCCAAAAGCCGGGCCGGAAGGCCTGGGAAATCCATAACCCTCTAATTTACCGGGGGATGGTCCCGTATTGAAGCACGGGAACGGCCTTACTCTCCTAGGCTATCGAGGCCACGAACGCGCAGCTCGGCCAGGGTGGTCCGGAGTGCCGGGTTGGGGGTGAGCTGCATGGCGCGATCCAGAGCGCGGATCATCTTGTCATGCTGTCCCCGGGCACTGTAGGCATAGGCGAGCTGGGTAAAAGGAAGTGAAAGTGTGGATGCAATGCTCGCGCTCGTGCTCTCCAGCTTGGTCACGTCGCCTTCCAGCAGTTCGCCGTAGCGGTAGGTATCCCAGACCAACCGTTCCGTGGTTGGGATATCGAGCGGTGCTCCAGCCAAACGTCTGGAATCGAGGGCTGGGGAGGTGGTATCGGGCCGCGCGGGCCGAAGCGCGAAACCCAGCCCCTGCTGCACGACGTATTCGCCCAGACCGCCAAACTCGCGGCCGGTGGTAATGGCCCACACGATGGGCCTCCGCCCTACGTTCTGCTGAACCACGCTGAGTGTCAGAATGTCATTGGGCAGCAGGAAACTTCCCGCCTCGAGCGTGCGGCTGAGGGGACCCAGCGTGACGCGTTGGTCCTGGGGAACGACGTATCCCTGCATGGCGCTCGCGATCATCGAATCAGACATGGGGTGGAGTGGCTCGGTCGGGCGAGGGCTTACGGCACCCTGCCAGATCGGGGGCAGCGTCTTCCGGTCGACCGGGCGGAGCGGATAGTCGCGCAGCTGGCGCATGTACCAATCCGTATTGGCCAGTGCGAGACAGATAACGGTCACGTCCTGCCGGGTGCCGGCTACCTCCTGGGCCCACCAGAGGGGAAAGGTGTCGTTGTCACCGTAGGTGAACAGAACCCCGTACGGAGGCACCGTGTTCAGCAGGTTATACGCGAAATCAGCCGCTAGGCGGGAATCGGGGCCGTGGCGCCGCGATGCAGCTGTCCAATTCAGCGCAATGGGGAGAATCGCGAGTAGGAGCGCAGCCGGAGCGAGCCGCCGGCTCGTCCCGGGGCGGCGCCCCAAGCCGCGGACGACGGTGACGAGACCAATACCAGCCCAGATTCCCCACACGATGAAGCTGACCACAAAGAAGTAGTCTCGCTCCCGCACCTCGTGGGCGGCGGCCATTGGGTAGGTGTTGAACCAGCGGCCGAATCCCGGCTTGAAGTTCATGTAGATGACCAGACCTGGCCCGGTCACCAGAAACAGAAGCAGTATGAGCCACCACGCCGCCCGGTCGGCGCGGCGTTGGGCCAACGACCCCCGAACTCCAAGTGCGAGATAGACCAGTGCCAGCGCGAGCTGTGCCCAGGCGGCAACGGATTTGGCCCACTGCCAGGTGAAGTACACCAGATAATCGGCCAGCTGAATGCCGAGTATCGCGAGCGTTCGACCCGGATTATCGGGCCCGTGCGCGACAGTAGGATCGTCCAACGGGGTCCGCGGCGGGTATTGAGCCCGCCGGATGACCGCCAGCAGCGCCTCGAACGTTGCCGGTGCCGCCTCATTGATCGGTGGACTCTGAGCCGACCGGATATACAGGTAGAGGTAGGGTGTAATGCCGATCGCCGCGATGCAGAGGGCGAGCAGCGCGAACATACCAGCCCCTCCAGTGGCGGCGTAGCCGGCCGCAGTGAGGAAACAGACACCGCCGACGACGACCAGGCCGGTGCTTCCCAATCCGGTTCCGATCAGCAGGGCCCACACGCCGGCGAGTACGGCCACCTGACCCCACTCCCGTCGCCTCTGGATCGGATCCGGAGCCGGCGCACTTCGAAGTGTGCTTACCATGAACATGATGATCGCGGGACCGACGAGCAGAGCCAGCAGATGATTGCCGATAGACATTCCCGCCAGGTACACAATCAGCAGGAGCACGCGCGATGCATGGCTGCCGGCCCGATCGCGGCGCCACACATGAGCCAGCCAGCTCATGGCCGCAATGGTGAACGTGGCGACGGCGTACACTTCGGTCTCGTTGGAGTTCTGCCAATTGGTGAAGGTGAAGGCTCCCAACAGGGCCGCGGCGGCACTGCCGCCGAGCCGGAGGATCCGGGCTTTTTCGGCTTCGAGATCTGTCGTCACGGCCCGGATTGATTCGTGAGCGACCAGAAAAAAGCACCCGGCGGCCAGCGCGCTCAGCAGGGCGCTGAGCAGATTGGTTCGAAAGGCGTACTCGCCGAAGGGGAAGATCAGCCCCCAGACGTGGGCGATCATGACGAACAGGGGAGTCCCCGGAGGGTGAGGGATGCCCAGGGTCTTGGCCGCGGCGATGAATTCGCCCGCATCCCAGAAGGTCACGGTCGGGGCCAGGGTGAGCACATAGACCAGCAGCACTACCGCGGCGGCTCCCAGCGCTGCCAGATAGGGAGGACGGGTGGGCACTACGGAAACTCGGCGAGGGCGTGAGCCAATGCGAGCGACTCGCGGGCCGCTGCTACCGAGTGGACTCGGAAGAGCCGGGCGCCGCGACCATACGCCAGAGCGCAGGCCGTAGCGGTAGCCCGGTCCCGGTCCTCCGGCTCCAATCCAGTCACGGCACCCAGAAAACGTTTTCGCGATGGACCGACCAGAACCGGCCGGCCCAATGCCCGCAGGGACGCGAGTTGGTCCAGAAGCAGGATGTTCTGTTCCACCGTCTTGCCGAATCCAAAGCCCGGATCGATCACCACGGCGTCCGGGCTCACCCCGCCCTTGCCGGCTCGGTCTAGTGCCTCGCGAAGCTCGCGCAGCACTCCCCCCACGACGTCTCCCCCATAGTCCGCATGCTGGTATGAGGCCAGCTCGAGGATCGAGCCCCGGGAGTGCATCAAAATCAGGCCCGCCCCCGCGGCTGCCACTACACCGGCCATGTCCGGATCCAGTCGGAGGCCAGACACATCGTTGACGATGGCGGCTCCGGCCGAGAGGGCCGCCCGAGCCACCGCAGCCTTCACGGTGTCCACCGAGATGATCAGATCCGGGTTCCTGCGAAGCAGCGACTCGATGACCGGCAACACCCGGCGCAGCTCCTCGTCCTGGGGAACGTCCGATGCCCGGCCCGGGCGAGTGGACTCGCCCCCTATGTCCACGATGTTCGCGCCTTCCCGTATCATGGCTTCGGCCTGCTGCACCGCCGCTTCCACTCCAGCGAAGCGGCCGCCGTCACTGAAGCTGTCGGGAGTGACGTTGAGGATGCCCAGAATGACGGGCCGGTCGAGCAGGACAGTGCCGCGCCCGGTCTGCCACGTTGTGGCCGGCTCGGCAGGAAGGTTGAGCCCGATGCTAACCGCGATCTCGGCCAGGGGCTGCGGAATGCTCCAGGGGCGGGCCAGGGCGCTCAGCCGGGATCGGCTACCACACAGGATGGCCCAGGACTCCCCGGTGAGAATCTCCAGTCCCAGGCTGCCAGCAAAAGGGACCAGGGCTTCGATCGCTCCCTGGTCCAGTCCGGTCAAATGGAATGCGGTAGTCTCGATTCCTACGGCGGCGGTATCCGCCAGCGCCTCATCCCAACCATGTGAACGCAGCGCCTCACGGACCGCTCGAGAGGAATGAACCGCCAGCGGTGTGACATTCACGCTCCGGCTGGTTCGGCCGGTGGCGTTCCCAGAATTGGCGCGCGAGCCGGCGTAGCACCCGGTTTCGCTGGAGCGTTGGTGGGAGCCGCAGCAGGCTCTGCCGGCGTCAGGCTGCGCGGCGGCAGGGGCTGGTTCTTCACCAGCCGATCCAGATCCTCCCGGTCGATGGTCTCCCGATCGAGCAGTGCCTGAGCTATGCGGTCGAGCAGCTCGCGGTTCTCGTTCAGGATGGCGCTGGCGCGGGAGTAGGCCTCATCGACCAAACGCTTGACCTCGTCATCCACCATCTGGGCGGTTCGTTCCGAGATCTCGCGACGTTGGGCGAACTCTCGTCCCAGGAATATCTCCTGCTCCTTGTCGCCCACGGCCAGCGGTCCGATCAACTCACTCATGCCGAATTGGGTGACCATGCGGCGAGCCAGACCAGTGGCGCGCTCGATATCGTTCCCCGCCCCGGTGGTGACCTTATCTGCCCCGAAGACGATTTCTTCGGCAACCCGGCCCCCGAAGAACATGGCGAGACTCCCGATCAGCCAATCCTTGGTGTAGTTGTGCCGATCGACTTCAGGCAGCGAGGCGGTGAGTCCGAGTGCCCGGCCTCGCGGCACGATGGTGACTTTATGGATCGGGTCACTGCCGGGGATCTTGATGGCTACGATCGCGTGACCTGCTTCGTGGTACGCCGTCAACGTGCGTTCGGCTTCGGTGAGCACCAGACTCCGGCGCTCGACACCGAGCATCACCTTGTCCTTGGCGTCCTCGAAGTCCGACATATCGACCAGCGTCTTGTTCCGCCGCGCCGCCAATACTGCCGCCTCGTTTACCAGGTTGGCGAGATCGGCGCCAGCCATGCCCGGCGTACCCTTGGCCACGGTATCGAGGCGTACGTCCGAGGCGAGCGGGATCTTCCGAGTGTGAACCCGCAAGATCCCTTCCCGGCCACGCACGTCCGGCGCATCGACCACGATCTGACGGTCGAAGCGTCCCGGCCGCAGGAGTGCAGGGTCGAGCACGTCCGGGCGGTTGGTCGCGGCGATCAGAATGACCCCGTCGTTCGACTCGAAGCCATCCATCTCGACCAGCAGCTGGTTGAGGGTCTGCTCCCGCTCGTCGTGACCTCCGCCCAGGCCGGCGCCCCGATGGCGTCCGACCGCGTCGATCTCGTCAATGAAGATGATACAGGGCGCGTGAGACTTACCCTGCTCGAAGAGGTCGCGCACCCGGCTCGCACCCACGCCGACGAACATCTCCACGAAATCGGAGCCCGACATAGAGAAAAACGGGCGTCCGGCCTCACCCGCCACCGCCTTGGCCAGCAGCGTCTTGCCGGTACCCGGCGGGCCAACCAGCAAGGCGCCCTTCGGCAGTCGCCCACCCAGCCGGGTGAATTTCTGGGGATCCTTCAGGAACTCGATGATCTCCTGCAACTCGACCTTGGCCTCATCGGCTCCTGCCACATCGGCGAACGTCACTTTGGGGGTATCGCCGGCCAGGAGCTTGGCCTTGGACTTTCCGAAGGCAAACGCCCGGCTGCCGCCGGCCTGAAGCTGACGCAGGAGGAAGAACCACAGCCCTAAGATGACGATCCAGGGTAGCGCGGCGATGATGATCGCGGTGATACCGCCCTTGGGCTCCTTGGCCAGGATGGGGACGTTGGCGTCCTCCAGCCGCTTGATGAACACCTCGCTGTTGGCTACCGGCAGCAGCACCTGAAAGCTCTTGGCGCTCCGGCCGTCCTGGGTCACCGGGCTGCGGAAGTCGCCCTCCAGCCGCTTGCCATCGAATACCTCGACCCGAGCGACATTGCCTTGATCGAGCTGCTTGCTGAACTCGGTGTAGGAGAACTCCTGGGTCGGATTGCGCTGCCGGCTCATCATCTGGAAGAGGGCGAGCGCCAACAAGCCCACCAGCAGCCAGAGGGCCAGGTTCTTACTCAAGTTCCCCCAGTTGGTGCGAGGGGGCCGGTTAGGAAGTCGGTCTGCCATTTATTCCAAGTCCGCGATGAACGGGAGATGACGAAAGTCTTCGGCGTGATCGAGCCCATAGCCGACCAGAAATGCCGGTGGAGCCCGGAAGCCCACGAATCGGAGCTCCGGGCGTGGCTCGGACGCCAACTGTTTGTCGAGGAGCGCGCAGATGGCCAGACTCTTTGGCCGCCGCCCGCCCAGCAGCGCCATTAGGCGCTGGAGCGTCTTGCCCGTATCAATAATATCCTCAACCAGGAGGATATGTTTGCCCTCCAGCTCGGTTTCCGGATCGTACAGCAGCCGGACCGTGCCACTGGAGACCTTGCCGTCTCCATAGGAGCTGGCCACGAGGAAGTCCACCTGAATCGGCCGCTCGATCGTTCGAACCAGGTCGCTCAGGAAAATGAAGCTGCCCTTGAGCAGGCCGAGGATGAGCAGCTGGCCATCGGGGTAGGCCTGGGTAATCTCGTCACCCAGTGCCTGGACTCGGGCGGCAATAGTCGCCTCGTCGAATACGATCGATTTTACCGGACGTCCACCGGTGCGGCGCAATACCTCAGGCGTACTCAGCATCTACCCGCAACGCCTCCGATCCTTCGGACGGGAGCCGGGCATCGGAACGGCAGACTCCCGGAATCCACATCACGTCCTCGCGTTGCGTCAGCACCGGCCACTTTGCCCGATGACTCCGAGGCACTCGCACTTCCTGAAAACAGCGGACCACGAGACGGCGTCCGCTGCCGCCGAGGGGCTTGAGTCGCTCACCCGGCGACCAGGCTCGTACCGTCAGCGGGTCCAGCGTAAACCACGCGCTCATCCCGCTCCGGTCCTGGAGCCGGGGGGCCGTCGCCCGTTCCCACCGGAATCGCCACTGTCCCCAAGCACCGCGCCCCGGGGAGCCTTCGATCGACCAGGGCTGGGGAGCCGGCTCCGGATCCTCTGAGTAGATACGCAGCCGGCCGAATGCGAGCTCCGCCGCCCACAGTTCACCGAGAGGTACGCGATTGCCGCTCAGACCGCGAGCCAGCAAACTGAAAACCCGACTCGTCCGAGCCGGCCCCAGCTGGCAGCCAACCCGGCGCGCGAGTGCGACGATAACGGCTTGGGTCAGGGCTGAATCATAGTCCGCCAGGCTGGAGGCAGCAACGGAAATTTCTCCCCTCTCGGTGCGCACATCCAGATTGGGCAATGCATCCAGAACGGCATCCCACGCTCGACGGTCACGAGCTGCGTGCGAGGAGAGTCTCTGGATCTTCGAGTCCACTTCGGGCAAGCGGCGGCGAAGCGGCGGCAGCAGCTCTGTCCTGACCCAGGAACGCAGATGCCGGCTATCGGCATTGGCCGGATCGAGCCAGGCATCCAGACCGGCCTCACTCAGGTAACGGAGGATCTCGCCTCGCTGAAATGGCAAAAGAGGTCGGATCAGGCTGCCGCGCACCGGCTCCATCCCGGCCAGCCCAGCCGGGCCCGAGCCTGCCAACACTCGCATGAGGACGGTCTCGATCTGATCATCGGCATGGTGCGCGGTGAAGATGACAGCAGCCCCGGTTCGGGCACGGGTGGCTTCCAGCCACGCGTAACGCCGGGCTCGAGCCAGAGTCTCACCGGCCGCGGCGCCGAGCGCGAGCTGCGCCGTCTCGAACGGCAGATCATAGGAGGCAGCCAACCAGCGGACCTGTTCCGCGACCATGGCGGTGTCGGGCTGAATACCGTGGTCGACGTGAGCAACGATCAGCTCGAGCCCAACCAGGTCACGGGAGTGGACGAGCAGATCGAGGAGGACCACCGAGTCGGGTCCTCCCGAAACAGCCACCAATGCCCGTCCAGGCGGGACCGGCAATGCCTTGAGATTGGCTTGAAAGCGCTCCAGCAGCATGATCGAAAGCTAAGCCGTGGCCCTGGTGGCTGCACATTCGGTTGAACCGGTTTATACTGTCTACTCCCTTGTCAGTTGTTGCCGCTCTTCGACAGGTGTAGCAGGTTCTCGTCGCCCGGAAGGCGCCTTTCGGAGCGCAAGCCCCGCTGGGACCGCCGCACTGCGCGTCAGTGGCTTGGCTTGGATTGTGAGCGGAGCCCACGGTTCCCTGGCGCGGAGCCCTACCGCCGCCGCCGCCCCCTGGAGGGCCGCGATGTCGTCTGTCTCACCCCACCGCTGTCGTGTCCGGGCACTCCTGCTCTGGGCCGCTCCCCTCACCTGGCTGGGCTGTGGTGGAGGCGGCACCGATGTGGTGCTTCCATCACTGAGCGTTTCGACATCCACCCAGGGCGTCGAGCTCGACCCCGACGGTTACAACCTCGTCATCGATAATTCTCAGAGTCAGCCGGTGGGCCTAGCCGCGACCCTGGTGGTCGAACGGCTGCCCGACGGTGAGCACACCCTCGAGCTCGCGGGGCTGGCCTCGAACTGCGCGGCCGAGGGAGACAACCCGCGGACCGTTACCATTAGAGCCGGCGCAACCGCCAACACCGCATTCGCGGTCACCTGCGGCCCTACCAGCGGGTCGATCGAAATCGGAGCTACAGTCACCGGCACAGGGTCGGATCCAGACGGCTTCGAAATCCTGCTGGACAACGTTACCCGTGGCCCGATCAGCCCGAATGCCACGGCCAGCTTGACCGGAATTACACCCGGCATGCATACCCTCGGTCTCACCGGCCTGGCAGGAAACTGTGAGCTGGCCGGCGAAAATCCGCGGCCGATAGCGGTCACCGCAGGACAGACTGCGCCAGTGACGTTTAGCGTGAGCTGCGTGACGCCGGGACCGGCCACCGGCACGCTCACCATCTCGACCAGCACCAGCGGCTCGGATCAGGATGCCGATGGCTACAGCGTTTCGCTGGATGGCGGCACCAGCCAGCCGATCGGGGTCAACTCCACGCTCACGCTGCCAAACCTTTCGAGCTCGTCACATCAGCTGGAGCTGCTCGGCGTGGCCCCGAACTGCACGGTCGCGGGAGCCAATCCCCGCAGCGTGATTGTTTCAGCAGGACAAACCAGTACAGTGAGCTTCTCGGTGACCTGCAGTGCACCCACGCCGGGCGGCGGGACTCTCGAAATAGCCACCACCACCAGCGGCGCCGATCCGGACCCTGATGGCTATACCGTGCGGCTGGATGAAGGCACCGCGCAGCCAATCGGCTCGAACGCAAACCTGGCTCTCGCCAATGTCTCGGCCGCCGAGCATCGAGTGCGGCTCCTTGGCATCGCCGACAACTGCACCGCGCCTACGAATCCGCTTCACGTCGTGGTGCCGAGCGGCGGGGTTGGGAGGGCGGCTTTTGCCATCACATGTAGCCCGCTCGCTCCGAGCACGGGGAGCGTAAGGATTACGGTAGCAACGTCGGGTGGTGATCAGGATCCCGACGGATACAGCTTCACGATCGACGGTGCCGGCGCGCAGGCCATCCCGATCAACGGTAGCCGCACAGTGGATGGGCTCACCCCTGGCCCGCATTCCATCCAACTCGATGGAGTGGCAGCGAACTGCACGGTGGGTGGGGAGAATCCGCGGTCAGTGACAATCGTTGCGGACCAAATCCAACCCGCGGCATTCAGCGTGACCTGCGCTGCAAGCGGCCCGAGTGTGAATCTGCGGATCGAAAGGATGTACCTGACCCAGAGCATCCAGCGGATGAACGGTGACGTGCCGCTGGTGCAAGGGAGAGACGGGTGGCTTCGGGTATTTGTGACAGCCAGCGGGAGCAATAACGTGAGCCCGGAGGTGCGGGTGCAATTCTATGACGCCGGCGCTCCCGCACCGACGAGGACGCTCAGCATACCGGCGAGTGCGGGCTCGACCCCCTCGACTGTCCAGGAAGGCAGCCTGGGCAGCTCCTGGAACGTTCGTGTCCCCGGTTCGTTCATTCAGCCCAACACCCGAGTGCTGGTTGTGGCTGATCCGACTGACGCGATCGCCGAGACCAACGAGAGCGACAACACCTACCCCACTTCGGGCACTCCTCAACAGCTCACCGTACGGGCGGTGCCACCGGCCAGGATCCGGTTCGTCTCGGTGATCCAGGGGTCGTCAGGGCCGGGGAACGTGAGCAACGCGAACAAGGACCAGCTCACCGATCAGCTCCGTCGGATGTTTCCGCTCGACGTGGTGCAGACGGACGTTCGCAGCAGCGCCTACACCGCGAGCACGGAACTGCAATCCAATGGAGTCGGTTGGAATCAGGTCCTGTCGGAGATCGAGGCGCTGCGAGTGACCGAAGATCCCGATCGGACCTATTACGGCGTGGTGAAGCTCGGTTACGCGTTTGGGCAGATAGGGAACGGTTTCATCAGCCTACCCTCGGCCATTGGCACCGACAATCCCGCTGATGCAGGCCGAGTTTTGGCCCATGAGCTGGGCCACACCTGGGGACGCTGGCACAGCCCATGTGGCACCTCCGGAGGGCTCGATCCGATCGAGCCGTATCCTTATAGTGGTGGTCAGATCGGGGTATACGGGCTCGATGTCGTGGTCGGCCGCCTGAGAGCGCCGGCCGATCCTGATATCATGGGCTACTGTGCGGATCCCTGGATCAGTGACCACACCTACGAGAGGGTCCTCAGCTTCCGTCAGTCCGGCGCGCTCACCACCGCCGCTGGCTCAGGTTCGAGACAACCGAGCCTGCTCGTATGGGGTCACATCGCGAATGGCCGAGCGATGCTCGAGCCCGCCTTCCACATTCTCGCTCGGCCCGCACTGCCTGCGCGGCCGGGTCCGTACGCCCTCGAGGCTGCGACGACCGACGGGACCCGGCTGTTTACGCTCTCCTTCGATGCCGCACCGGCAGCGGATAGCCCCGATGATACCCGGCATTTTGCCTTTACGATTCCTCTCGATGCGGCTAGTGCCGGTCGGGTCGGGAGTGTGCGGCTGAACGGTCCTGGAGTCCAAGTTGTTGCCACTACTCAATCGGCGCTCGGGCTCCCAAGAGCGGCCTCAGACCCAATGGTACGGCGGGAAGGCAATGTTGCGCGGCTAACGTGGAATCCGGCGGCCCATCCCATGATCATGGTCCGGGATCCGGACACTGGAGAGATACTCTCGTTTGCCCGAGGTGGTGACGCGCGGATATGGACCGGCAAGGGCGAGCTGGATCTTGTGGCTTCCGACGGTGTCCGGAGTCAGCGCCTGCGGCGGGCCATCAGCCGTTGATAGGCCGAGCTCTCCCGAGGCACCGGGTCGGGCGGGGTCGACCTCTGAGCTCGGCTGGAATGCCAGACCTCTCCTTCGGCGCCGGCAATCGCCTCCATGGAACGCCTGCTGGCAACCGAGGTTTGATGCTCCGCGGTCACATCAGACCCGGGCCGCGCATGTTCGTCCCGGTGTTTGATCAGGAGCCATTGAGCGCGGCCGTTCTGATCACGCCTGGTTCGCACCAGCACCCAGGAGCCCTGCAAGCGTTTCCCGTGTAGCACGAACTTGAAGTCGCCTTTCTGAAAGCCCTGTCTTAGCCCCTCCAGAGGTTCAGGGTTGCTCCCTCCGTAGGTATACGTGCCGCGATCCCACAGCATCACCGTGCCTCCGCCGTACTCGCCCTTGGGAATGGTACCTTCGAAGCCGTTGTACTCGATTGGATGGTCCTCCACTTGCATGGCGAGGCGCTTGACGGCGGGATCCAGGCTGGGGCCCTTCGGAACGGCCCAGCTCTTCATGACGCCGTCCAACTCCAAACGCAAATCGTAGTGTAGGTGACTGGCAGCGTGCTTCTGAATCACGAACGCCAGCTTCTGCCTGGGGCGCACCGTTCCGCCCTTGGGCTCCCCCGTCCGTCTGAAGTCCCGCTTTCTCCGGTACTCGACCAACTGCGCCTCGGCGGAGGCCGGCGCGCTAGCCGCCTTGGCAGCTTTCGTCCCCTTGGGCGATTTGCTTCTTGGACTACTCTTCTTTGCCATGCGTTGGCTCGACTCGCCTATTTCGTCCGCTTTCTGGCGGCGCGTTTGGCATGCCGCGAGAGCGCCGGTCTGGAAGCGGATGACTTCGGCTCGCGCTTGAGAGCTCGGGTCACGGCCTTGCTGCGCCTTCGTGAGGGTCGGCGCGGCTTGCGCCTGCCTTGTCCAACTTCGTAGTCGCGTTGGGCCGATCGCCGAGTTCTCTTCTTTGCCTGACCCTTTCGCGGCGGCTTCAAGGGTACCCCGGATCGGCGGGCCTTCGACAGGCCGATGGCAATAGCCTGCTCGGGTGAGCGGGCGCCATGCTTCCCCTCTCGGATGTGCTCCATCTCTTCCCGCACAAACTCTCCCGCTGCGGTGGTGGGGCTCTTTCCCGCACGCAGGGCCGCCTGGGCCTTTCGCACCGTCTGCTTTTCAGGCATGAGCTTCACCTCCTGCGGAGAACCTGGGTCGAGAGCCAGCCGCGTGCCGTGCCTGCAATCACCGACTGCTAGCGACGGGGTGCCAGCTTGGGTCGGCGGCGCCCCCGGCGGACGGCTCCCGAAACCGGCTCGTAGGTCAGCTCCCTTCCCTCCTCAGCGGCACGGAGCAGCAGCGCACCTCGACTCATGTCACCCCGTCCCACGAACTCCACGGGAAAGAGGAGCCGCTCGCC
>JAICPP010000299.1 GCA_025929805.1 Gemmatimonadales bacterium
GGATCGTTCCTGCCAGCGATTCGGCCAGAGCGATCATCTCTTCCAGTGCAGCCGGCCGCGCGACGTCTTCACTTCTCACCGGGTAGGCGTAGGAGAACGGCAACCGCTGCCAGTCCGGGGTGTAGAAGGTGCGCTGATGCCGGGTGAAGCGCTCGGTGTCCACGTGGATCAGCCGGACTTTGCCGTTGAAGCAGTAGAGCTTGTAGTCGAAGAGCTCCGTGTCGGGGTCGCCCAGATATTCCACGCAGATGATGCGGGGAGGAATGTCTTCATAAACCGGCTCGCGGCTCCGAGCGGAATAACTGGTGGTTAACCACCTGCGGCAGGTTTGCATGGCCGTCTCGCGATCCAGGCGGCTTTTGTCCGGGACGATCAGATTCCAGCCGCTGGCATGGGTGGCCTTGAGGACAAACCTTTCCGGCAGGTCGTCCCAGGGTATTTCGGACGCTTGCTGGTACACGCCAAGCAGCCGGTTGAGGTGCTCATTGCCGATTCGGGCCCGGACATAGTCGTATACCGCGAATTTGTCCGCCAGCGCGGCGTATTGCCTCGGTCGGCCGTAGACCTTGAGCCACTGCAGCTTCTCGGTGAACGTGCGGGGATGGTCCAGGTCGAGCGGGCGTCCAAAGGTCAGGAAGTAGCGGGTTCTGACATACAACCGATCGCTGATGGGGATGACCTTTGACAGTTCTGCAATCAGAGTGCTCGGCGCAATCACCTTCTTCATCCATTTCTTGGTCACGCGAGAGCTGCTCTGAATGAGCCCGGACAAGTCGATCACTGACCTACCTCCGAATGCACGTGGGTGCGCAGACGCACGGACGGCCCTCACCCGGCACGACCAGTACTTCCGTCCGATGGAGAGCGCCTGAATGGCTCCGTCGTCCAATCTGTCGGCTGTGAGTGATAGCGATGTGGTTGAGGCCGGTAATTACGCTAGGAAGACCAGGGTTCTGCTACTCTCAACCAGTTTGGGGATGGGCGGGGCGGACCGCCAGATTCTGTACCTGGCACGGGCACTCCTGGAGCACAACTATGAAGTGCGCCTCGTGTCCATGACCCCGCTCGAGGAAATGGGGCGCCAGGCGTTGGCCCAGGGCCTGCCCATCACGAGCCTGGATATGACACGAGGTCGAGCCGATTGGCAAGCGTTTCAACGGTTGGTCAGGTTGCTGCGGGAGTGGCAGCCGCACCTCCTTACCAGCTTCATGTACCACGCCAACCTCCTCGGGCGGCTGGCAGGCAAGTGGACGGGTGTACCGCTCATCGTGACGTCCATTCGCAGTGAGCGTACCGGCACTGCCACCCGCGACTGGCTGATGCGAGTGACGAATTGGATGGACCATTGCTCCACTACCAACTCGCAGGAGGTCGCCGACTCCCTTCGGAAGCGCGGATTGTTGTCCGGCGGGAAGCTGAGCGTCATTCCTAACGGGGTCGATGTTGCGGCACTCACGGCCCCGGCGGGAGAAGGTTCCCGGATTCGCCGCGAACTGGGCATCACCCCTACTGAGTTCGTGTGGCTGGCCGTGGGGCGGCTTCTGCCCCAGAAAGATTACGCCACCCTGCTGGAGGCTTTTCAGCCCCTGGCGTCCGCTCCGGCTCGCTTGCTGATCGCCGGACGCGGGCCGCTGCTCGACGAGCTGCAGCACCGGGCGCAGCGGCTTGGGATTGCGTCGCAGGTGTCGTTTCTTGGCGTCCGGGAAGACATTGCCGCCCTACTTGCGGCTGCCGATGGGTTTGTCTTGTCTTCGGCCTGGGAAGGTATGCCCAACGTGGTCATGGAAGCGCTGGCTGCCGCCAGACCAGTGGTAGCTACCCGGGTCGGGGGTGTGCCAGAGCTGGTCGAGACCGGAAAGAGCGGAGTAGTGGTGCAGCCTCGGGATCCAACCGCTCTCTCTCAGGCCATGCGGCAGCTCATGACGCTGCCCGCGGAGCAGAGACGTGAGATGGGGTCGAGGGGACGTAGTCACGTCGTCGCGCAGTTCAGCCTGGGAGCGATGGCGGGCCGCTGGATGGCGCTGTACGGGCAGCTGCTCATGCAAAAAGGACTGTGAAGCTCATGAACAAGCTTGCGTATGGCGTACTGTGGCTTTTCGTCTTCACGGTTTCGGCGGAACCCACCTTCCGCGGCTTTGGTGTCATCCCCACCAGGATCACCGGACCCCTGGCGCTCGGGCTGGCCCTGGTCACCATCGTCCTCTCCGGACGGCTTCGGCGCTGGCACTCATTCCACGTTGCGGCGTTGCTGTTCGTCATCTGGGTAGGCTGTGGTCTCGCGTTCTTCTACACCCGATGGATCGAGATCCCCAACAAATTCTGGACCTACGTCCAGTTGTTTCTCGTGTTGTGGATGATCTGGGAGCTCAGCCGTACGCGCAGCCGTCAGCTTGGACTCATGGCCGCGTACGTGCTCGGCGCCGCCGTCTCGGCGCTCGACACCATCATGCTCTTTCGGCGGCACGCGGAGATGATGCGGCGCTACGCCGCCGGCGGAGTAGACAACAACGATCTCGCGATGATGCTCGCCCTGGCCATTCCGATGGCCTGGTACCTCGGGATGACTTACCGGCAGCCTCTCTGGCGCTGGCTCTGTAGCGCTTATCTGCCCGTCGCCCTGTTCGCGATCGGCCTCACCGGCTCCCGCGGCGGAATGTTGACGACGATCGTCGCGCTCCTGATCGTGCCGCTGA
>JAICPP010000265.1 GCA_025929805.1 Gemmatimonadales bacterium
CGCTCCAGGACGCGCACGGCAACGGGCTGGTGCATCGCGACATCAAGCCGGCGAACGTCGTGGTCAGCCGGGCGGGAACCACTTTCGATTTTGCCAAGGTGCTCGACTTCGGTCTGGTGAAACTCGATACCCCGCGGGACAAGGACGCTGCCGTCAACCTCAGCAGCGAGGGCAGCGCCAGCGGCACGCCGGCGTTCATGGCGCCGGAGACCGTGCTCGGCGTCGCCGACACCGATCATCGGGTTGACCTGTACGCGCTCGGCTGTGTCGGGTACTGGCTGCTTACCGGCAGGCTGATCTTCGAGGGAAGGAACGTCGTGGAGGTGATGTTCCATCACGCGCACACGGCGCCGCCCAGGCCCTCGACCAGGTCCGAGCTGCCCATCCCGGCTCCGCTCGAAGACCTTCTCATGGAGTGTCTGGAGAAGGACCCGGCGCGCCGGCCGGCCAGCGCCGAGGCGGTGAGCACCGGGCTCGACGCCGTCTACCTGGAAGCGCCCTGGACCGGCGAGCGAGCGGAGCGCTGGTGGGCAATGCACCGGCCTCTGCCGGCGGACGAGCGCCGAGTGGCGGAAGTGCTCCTGTCCCATGAGGGCCGGGAGGTGCGGATCGGGCCACGGGTAAGGCCAAGGGGATAACACGGATGGGCAAGGGTCGGCTGGAGGCGTTCAGCGATGGGGTGCTGGCCATCATCATTACCATCATGGTACTCGAGTTGCGAGCGCCCCACGAGACTGAACTCGCGGCCCTGCGCCCACTGGTGCCAATCCTACTCAGCTACGTACTCAGCTTCGTCTTCCTCGGTATCTACTGGAACAACCATCACCACATGCTGTACTGCACCCACCGAGTGACCGGAGCCATTCTCTGGGCCAATCTGCACCTGCTCTTCTGGCTGTCGCTGGTGCCGTTTGTGACCGCGTGGATGGGCGAGCACCCCTTCGTCTCGACTCCCACCGCCCTCTACGGCGTGGTGCTCCTGATGGCTGGCATCGCTTACCTGATATTGCAGCGGCAGATTCTGCGCTCGGAGGGGCCGGAGTCAATCCTGGCCCTGGCACTGGGCCGCGACCTCAAAGGAAAGCTCTCGCCCTTGCTGTGTGCCCTGGCGATCGGCAGTGCGTTCGTACATCCCGGCATTGCCTATATCCTGTACCTGCTGGTCGTTCTCATGTGGCTGATTCCCGATCGTCGCATCGAGCGCGCGCTGTCTCATGCGAGCTCGGGCCGCAGCACCACGGCGGGCCCCGCGTAACCCGCGCCGCTCTCTCGATCAATCTTGACAGGTGCCGTGCCGAAGCCTAGCGTGGGCCACGTTCGTTCCCACCGTAAAGGCACGCCCGGCGAAAGCCGGGTCGCACAACAACGCCACGGGTCCTCTCCGGAAAGGAGCCCTCCATGCCTGCAACACCTGGCTCCGAGTCCATGAACATCGTGCTCGTTCATGGTGCATGGGCCGACGGCTCTGGTTGGGAAGGTGTCTACAGATCGCTGCAGAAAAACGGGTTCTCGGTCAGCGTGGTCCAGCATCCCACGATCTCGCTGACTGACGACGTCCAAGCGATCAAACGGGTACTGGCCATGCAGAACGGCCCCGTGATCCTCGTCGGCCACTCCTATGGCGGAGTGGTGATTACCGAGGCCGGTAATGATCCCAAGGTCGTGGCACTGGTCTACATTGCTGGCTGGATCCCGGACAAGGGAGAATCGGTGTCCTCCCTCATCGAAGAGCTCATCCCGCCGAACGCTCCGGTCCCTCCCATCTTACCACCGCAGGACGGCTTTCTGCTGCTGGACAAGGCCAAGTTCCCCGCGGCCTTTGCCGGCGATGTGGATCCTGAGAGAGCTGCATTCATGGCCGATTCCCAGGTTCCCTGGGGCTTGGCGGCCGTGAGTGCGACCATCAGCGAGCCGGCCTGGAAGTCGAAGCCGAGCTGGGCTTTGGTGGCCACCGAGGACCGGATGATCCCGCCTGCCGCACAACGCTTCATGTCCAACCGTGCGGGAGCGACAGTGGTCGAGGTCGCGGGAAGTCATGCGGTCTTCGTCTCCCAGCCTGCCGCAGTGGCCAACCTGATTGTCCAGGCTGCCAAGGAGGCGACAGCACACGCAGGCTAAGGGTCGAGCTACTCCTCTTTCCCGTCCACCAGCCGCCGCCGATCGCGGACACTGTCCACCCGCCGCAGCTTCCACCCGGCGGGCGTTCGGAGCCAGATCTCCCGCTGTGTCGCCCAGGTCTCCACGTGATGCACCTTGCCGTCCGGACGAAGGGCCATCCGGTCCAGGTGTTGTCGCACGATGGCCCGAGCCTCATCGCCCACGATCTCCAGACTGTCGATCGCGAACGTCAGCTCGTTCCAGCGCTCAATCCCGTTGAGCAGTCCTTCAGTGTACTGACGCATCTCGGCGCGATCGCGGGTCTGGTTGTCGGGCCCCACCGTGTGGAAGTCATCGGTGCGCAGCGCCATGATCGCGTCGAGATCTTCCCTCAAGAACGCCTGGCGATTCAGCTCGTACTGCCGCTCGAGTTGTTGGCGTACGGTCGCCGCCTCCGGCGAGGGGGATGGCTTGGGAGTGCGACACGCACCCGAGGTCATGGTGGTGGCCAGACACACCACGGTGAGGCCGGTACATAGCCGAACACTCATGATTCCGCATCTGACACTCGCAGTCGACGAAGGGTTGGCAGGAAACCATCCACGGCAATCGCCCGTCTAACCAGAAGCCCCGGATTCGTCGAGTACGACAGAAACGCGAAAGGAAGATGAACGTATGGCCCTCAAAATTTTCATTCCCACTGCGATTACCGGTTTGTTACTCAGCGCCGCCTTCGGTGCGTCGCCGGCAGCCGGGCAGCAACCGGCATCGCTGGCTTCGGACAGCATCTTCATTCAAACTGCCGGCAGCGCCGGCCTGCTGCAGGTGAAGCTCGGAAAGCTGGCGGAGAAGGAGGGAACCAGCTCGGCCGTCGTGGAGTTCGGCCGGCGGATGGTCACCGACTACTCGAAGGCCAACCAAGAGCTCGCGGCAGCAGCGAAGCAGGCGGGGTTCGCGGCCCCGGTCCTTATGCGGCAGCATCAGCAGCTGCTCGATCGATTCCGTCAGACCAGCCGTTCCTCCTTCGACAAGGCCTATATGGCCGAGATGGTAAGGCAGCACAGTGAAGAGGTTCGGCTGTTCGAGGGAGAATCGAAGGGTGGGCGGGTCCAGTCCCTGAAGCAGCTGGCCTCGAAGATGCTGCCCGAGATGCGGCAGCGTCTCACCGTCGCCGCCGAGACGGCAGGGTCGATCGGGGTTCAGGTCACCGCATCGGCCGGGGAAGCAGGCCGGAGTTCCAGCGGGAGGTAGGACGGGGAAGCGGGAAGCGGGAAGCGGGAAGCGGGGAAGCGGGGAAGCGGGGAAGCGGGGAAGCATGAGAGTCATTGCGAGGCGCGCAAGTGCCGAAGCAATCCGGTTGCATCCACGGCGGGATTGCCACGCGGGCTCGCGCTCGCTCGCAATGACTCAACTTCCCAGCTCCCGGTCCTTAACTCAGTCGGTTCCCCACGGGTTGTCGATCACGA
>JAICPP010000219.1 GCA_025929805.1 Gemmatimonadales bacterium
AAACCAGTCCCTACCAGTTCTATCAGTTCTGGATCAACACCGAGGACCGCGAAGCGGAGCGCTACCTCAATCTCTTTACGTTCCTCCCACTCGATGATATCTCCAACACGCTGACCGAACACGCGCGAGATCCCGGAAAACGGGTGGCGCAACGGTTATTAGCCCGTGATGTAACTACGCGTGTTCATGGGGAAACCGCCGCCGCGGAAGCGATCCGCACCAGCGAGGCTCTCTTCGCCGGAAGGGGTTGGATCGGAAGCGAGCGCGGTGGTCAAGCAGTGCCAGACATGCCTACGCGAGAGGTGTCTCGATCAAAGCTCGGAAGCCAGGTTTCTGTGGTGGACCTGCTGGTGGCCAGCGGACTAGCTACGTCGAAAGCCGATGCTCGCCGTGGCATTCAAGGAAGAGGGTTCTACATCAACGACGAGCCCATCGAGGCCATCGATCTTCAACTCGATGACGAACAGCTCAAGGGGCCGCCGGAAAACCGGTTTGTTATCCTGAGAAAGGGGAAGAAGAATTACGTCCGGGTGGTGCTTCGATAGCGACAAACGTGTACTCCGTCCCCGAGGAGGACACTCCCGCCACCTGAAAGCCGGCCTCCGCCAGCTCCTCTATCGCTCGACGAGTCCGGCCGGCCCCTACCTCCTTCCAGCGATGGTGGAATTCGACCAGGATCTGGCCGATGGCAACTCCACTGGACGCTATGTCTCTCAGGACAGTGTACTCGGCCCCCTCGATGTCCATCTTCAGCACATCCACCCTGGCGTGGCCCAGCATGGCGGCCAAGGTCCTGAAACGGCGCACTGGAGCGTCGATCGGAGCGCCCTGGCCGGAAGCTCGTAGCATGCTGAAGGACTCGAACTTGGCCTTGGTTGGCGGCTGGAACCGGGCATATCCGTCGTAGGACGCGACTCCCAGCTCATGAAGGTGGAAACGCTGGGGGAGCTGCTGAGACTTGAGCCACTCCAGCGCCAGAGGAGTTGGGTCGAAAGCATGGACGGTGAGGCCGTACCGCTCGATCATCGCCCGTTCGAAGCTGATGTCCCGCCCCACTCCGAACGAGTAGACTACGCTCTCCGGTCCCAGATTGTCGGGCCACACGGCCCAGGCCCCCGCCCCTTGCCCCAAGGTCACCAGCGGCATAGCGCTGTGAGGTCGAACGAAGACGTCGAGTCCGACTTGAGCCTTGATCCACCGTTTGGCCACTCGAAATGCGCGGCGAACCTCCTGGGGCACAGCGATCACCAACGAGACCGCCGGCTCCGACTGGCGCGCGGCGGTTTGACCCCCAACAATCCAAACAGCCCCCGGACCACTTCCCTGACGACCGTCCGTCCAAGCGGCGAGGACACGGCATCGCTCGCAGCGTCGGCCACAGTTCTCCCTTTGCGGCCGCTCGGGGGCAGCGAAGGTCCGTCCTGCTCGGAGGCTGGTGCCGTCCGCGCCATCCGGTCAGCCAGGATTTCCTTGGCGCTTTCCCGATCGATGCTTTGGCCGTACTCAGCCAGCAGGTCCGAAGCTCGGATATCGGCCTGAAGTTCCTCTGAGGTGAGAGGCGCCATTCGGGATGCGGGAGGAATGAGTCGCGTCGCGACTACCGGAGTCGGAACGCCCTTTGGGTCGAGCACCGTGATCACGGCTTCGCCGATCCCCAGCGTGGTGAGCGTCTCCTCCAAATCGTAGAACTTGGTCTTGGGGAAGGTTCGCACGGTGGCTTTGAGCGCCTTGTCGTCGTCGGGGGTATGAGCGCGAAGAGCATGCTGGATCCGATTGCCGAGCTGAGCCAGAATCCCGTTGGGAACATCCTTGGGCGTGTGGGTCACGAAGTACACTCCCACGCCTTTGGAGCGAATTAGGCGAACCACCTGCTCGATCTGGTCGAGGAACGCCTTCGGGGCATCATCGAACAACAGATGCGCCTCGTCGAAGAAGAACACCAGCTTTGGTTTGGCGAGATCTCCTGCTTCGGGTAGATTCTGATACAGCTCGGCCAGGAGCCACATCATGAACGTGGAGAACAGCATCGGCTTGTCGTCCACGTCGGACAGCTCGAGGCAGGTCACGATGCCGCGGCCCTCGGAGGTCACTCGCAGCAGGTCATTGACATCGAACTCCGGCTCACCGAAGAATTTTCCCGCACCCTGAGCCTCGAGCTCGACCATCTTGCGGAGCAAGACACCCACTGAGGCGCTGGACATCCCGCCATACTGGGATAGAACCCCCTTGCCCTCGTCTGAGCTGAGAAATTGCAGCAGGGTTCGGAGATCCTGGAAATCCAGCAGGGGAAGGTGACTGTCATCGGCGTACTTGAATACCATTGTCAGTACGCTGGTCTGGGTATCGTTCAAAGAGAGAACCTTCCCCAGCAGCAAGGGCCCGAATGAGCTGACGGTCGCCCGCAGCTGCACTCCCAGAGCACCCGTGAGACTCACGAACTCCACGGGCACACCCTCTGGCTTCCATTCCCAACCGATGTCGTTAGCCCGGGCGCTGACCTTCTCTGTGGGATCGCCCGGCATGGCCAGACCGGAGAGGTCGCCCTTCATATCCCCGACAAACACCGGAACTCCGTGGGCCGAGAGCTGCTCGGTCAGTAATTGCAGGGTCTTGGTCTTGCCTGTGCCGGTTGCACCCGCCACCAATCCGTGGCGATTGGCTGTGGCCAGCGGCAGCCGGACCCTGGGTTCTTGGTGTATCTGCGGCCCTTCCAGGGCTGCCCCCAGGGTGAGACCCGGATAATCCGACCCAAATCCTTGCGCAAGCATCTCGCTGAACGCCGTCATAGACACTCCCAGATCTCAATCAGTTTCATGTCTTCCGAACTACGGCGATTCCCAGAAGTGATCAGTGCCGATCCAGGATTTCCACCACCCGTTCCATCTCGTCCTGCGTGTTGTACCCGTGCGGGCTGAACCGGATAGCCCCTTCCCGCATGCTGCACACGACGTGCGCAGCCTTGAGCGCTCGGAACGCCGACCCGACATCTCGCGGAGCCACGCAGAGAATTCCCGACCCTCTTATTCCCAGCGGTGACACGATTCGTGCTCCGGTACGCCTGGCCCAGGAGATCACCGGCTCATGCAACGTTCGAAGGTGTTTCTGAATACGAGAGATCCCCAGCTCCAGCAGAAGCTCGAGAGACGCGTTCATACCCGCGAAATCCTGGTAGGGAAGCGTGATCAGCTCGAAGCGACGGGCATCGCCTCGTAAGCTGTCGTTGTACTCCGTCAGCCTGGAGAAGTCGTCAGTACCCTCAAAAGCCATCCATCCCGTGATCGCGGGCCGGAGCTCACGGACCAGGTCCCGCCGCACGTATACGAAGCCTGAGCCCCACGGCGACAAGAGCCACTTCTGGGCTCCACAGGCCAGCAGATCTACCTGCGTCTCGCGCAAGTTGACCGGGACCTGACCCAGCCCCTGAATGGCGTCCACCACCAGGTAGACTCCTGCGGCCCGCGTGGCGGCGGAGAGGCGGGCCAGATCCACGGTATATCCATTACTGAACTGCACCAGGGAGACAGTCAGTACCCGCACTCTGGAATCTTGAATCCGTTCCAGCAGGTATTCCTCGTCAGGCCATCCTTCGGCAGTTGTGGGAGCAAGCTCCAAGGCCACTCCCCTGTCCTTGAGCAGCATCCAGGGATAGACGTTGGCCGGGAACTCCCGGTCGCTGGCGAGGACGATGTCCCCCGACTGGAGCGGCAGAGCCCTGGCCGCCAGGCTCAGCCCGAACCCTGTATTGATGGCAAGAGCAATCTCTTCTGGGAATGCCCCGACCAGTTGGCCTGCGAGCCGGCGTGACTCCACCATGGTGGTTATCAGATCGCGGTCGGGAAGCTGAAACGGAGCGGCTCGCTTGCGGTTGAACGCTTCCAGCACCGCTCGGGTCCGCTCCGGCAAGGGGCCAACGCTGGCGTTATTGAGATAGACGGTGCTTTCGGTCCAGGGGAACTCCGTGCGGCGGAGCTCGGCCAGATTGTAGCCCGGCAAGCGGTGGGAAGTAGCCGGTGGGGGGACCGTCTCTCCCGCGTTCCCGGAGTGCTCTCTGGTCTCTGCCGGCTTACCACTCACGGCTTACCGCTCATTTCTAAGCTTTGGATCATAGGCCTCGCGAAGCCCGTCGCCGACCAGATTGAACCCCAGCACCGCCACTCCAATGGCCAAACCAGGAGCAAAGGAGATCCAGGGTGCCACCCGCAAGAGATCGCGACCATCCGCGACCATGGCTCCCCAGCTTGGTGTGGGCGGCTGGGCCCCCAATCCCACAAAGGACAGCGCAGCTTCGGCCATGATCGCTCCGGCAATGCCGAGAGTAGCGGCTATGATCACCTGAGTCCGTACGTTCGGGAGCAAGTGCCGCAACAACACCCGCCGATCTCGAGCGCCGAGCGCCTGAGCCGCCAGCACGAACTCGGAGCGGCGGAGGACCAGTACCTGGCTTCGTACCAGGCGTGCCATTCCTGCCCACCCCACAAGTCCAATCACCACGAAAACGACAGGGAGGGAGGGCTGTACGGCTGCGGCTACGGCAATGAGAAGCAGCAAGGTAGGAAAAGCCAGGGTGATGTCGGCCAGGCGCATCACTAAGGCGTCCACCCAACGCCCATA
>JAICPP010000185.1 GCA_025929805.1 Gemmatimonadales bacterium
GGACCCATGGACCACACCGCCTGGAGGGAGAGCAGGTTTCGGCTGCCTTCCAGGTCGGTGTGCCGATGCTCGCCTTCCAATCGCAGGTAGACAAACTCGCTCTGCCACCAGGTGATGTTGGGGGTGATCCGCCACTCGGTGGCGTCAGGACCTCGGGGTGCCTCGACCCAATCGTAGCGGGCCCCGAAGACCCAGCGGCGGCTGGTGCGTGCCTGCAGGTCCACAAACGCGCCATACCGATTGGTTGTGTTCCCCAGCTCCTCGGCGTGGAGCCGGTAACCCTCGGCCCTGAAGGTGATGTCGCGGCGGGCGCCGGCTTCGGGAGGTCGGTAGGTCAGCCGGAAATCGAGTCCTACCACCCGGCTCCGAAGGTCGGCATCGCTGTTGTTGCCCCCTAATCCGGTGACGCCGAGCTGGGCATAGGTGGCGCGACTGAGCTGCCAGAAGTTCTGCATTCGGCCCAGCAGCATGGGCTCTCGCCCGCCGGCGAACAACGGATCGCTTTCCGCAGTGCTGCCTTGCAGCCAGACCTCATGAGTGGCCCCGGCCAGAGAGAATGGAAGCGAGGTGTAGAGTGACAGGCCTATCCCGGCTAGGCCGTCCTCGGAGAAGAAGCGCTGGTACACCAGCGGATACTCGGTCTCGGGAAGTGCGTGCCGGTGCCAGCGATTGAGATCTCCTACCTGGTGGCGAAACTTGCCGAGGTCCACTCGCAAGCGGCCCGGGAGGCCGGTCCAGTACACGTACCCCTCCTCGATCCCCAGCTCCTCCTCCTCGAACGTGACGAAGATCTTGGTGTTGGAGTAGGGATCCAGGGCCGATTGGAAGGCGAACTCGAACTCCCGGGGCACCGCGTTGTCCTGCTGTCTCCCTTCTCGAGCCACCAGGCGCACATCACCGGTGACGCTGATCTCGGGGTTGAGCAGGTTGGCGCGAGTGCCAGTGCGCGGAGTCGGCTGTTCGTTGGCTGCCTGGATCGAATCGGGCTCCCCCGGGGGCTGTCCCGCCGCTTCTGCCGCCGCTCGGCGGATCGCATCCAGCTCATCGGTTGAATCCACCGCCGCTGGTGCCGCACCGGGAGCGCAGCGCGTCTTTTGCAGAGCGGTCACCCGACGGTCGAGATCCTGGAGCGTGGCGGTGACACTGTCAGTGACGGAATCGCCGGTGGCTCGAGGCAAAGTCAAACCGGTGTCCGCCGGGCAGAGTCCCGCTTCGATCGAATCGATGCGGGCCGACAACGCCGTCAATGCGCGATGAATGGAGTCCCGGGGTGAGGGAACTTGTCCCTGCACCTGAGACGTGGCTCCGAGCCAGCAGAAAGCCAGCAAAATGGCCGTGCGAGCACGACTGTACATGGGGTCCTCCGATCGTTAGAGATCGCGTCCGCTGGGGACGCGCAACTCAAACCAATCGGGCGACCGGTGGGGCTCGGGGCTGGGCTAGGGTACGGCGATGGTTGCCTCTCTCAGCCTGAGAGGCGAGGGGCGTGGGGACCGGTGGGGATAGGGAGGCAACCGGCGGTTCGGCTGCAGCGGTGCCCACGGCCCCCGACCCGGGAGCGGTGCGCCCCAAGCTGCAGTGTTCGGCGTGATTGAGACAGCCACCGGCCGGCTCTATGTGGGCCGGCGAGCCCGCAAGCTCCCCGGGCCGGTTGTGATAGAACAGCGCGTCCAGGCTGGGCAGACTGGAGCCGGCGCTGAGGAATAACGCCAGGAGCAGGAACGCGCGGGGACGCATGATAGCAAGATACTCAGGCGGCCACCGTCCGCCGCACCGGCCCCTCCGCCGGGAGGAGGAACCAGAAGGCTGCTCCTTTGCCATAGACCGAATCGGCCCCGATGGTGCCGCCGTGCATCTCCACGAACTTCTTGCACAGGGCCAGTCCCAGCCCGGTGCCCTGCGCGCGGCGGCTCGCCGAGCTGTCCACCTGGCTGAATTCCTGGAACAGCTTGGGCATGTCCTCCCGCTTGATGCCGACCCCCTCATCGGTCACCGAGATCCACACCACATCCTGAGGCACCAGGCGGGCGCGCTCGCCGGCGCGTTCGGCCGGTTTCCTGAGGGGCGCCCGAGTGCGCACGGCAGCGAGCGTGATCTTGCCGCCGTCGGGCGTGAACTTGGAGGCATTGGAGAGGAGGTTGAAGAGAATCTGCCGGATTCTCACCCCGTCGGCGGTGATGCTTAGTGATGCCGAGTCGAGCTGGATATCACACTCCTGCTGCTTGGCGCTCCGCAAGCTTGCCGTATCGGCCACGGCTCCCACGATCGCCTCCCGGACATCGGTGGTCGCCAAGGACAGCGACATCCGCCCGGCCTCGACCTTGGAGAGGTCGAGCACGCTGTTGATGAGCGAGAGCAGGTGCTTGCCGTTGCGGAGGACCGACTCCATGAACTCCCGCTGCTGGGCGGAGACCGCGCCCGCCCCGCCTTCCAGGAGGAGATCGGAGAAGCCGATGATGGCGTTCAGCGGGGTGCGTAGCTCGTGCGACATGTTGGTGAGAAACTCGCTCTTGAGCTGAGTGGCCCGCTGGAGCTCAACGTTCTTGGCTCGGAGCGCGGCCTCGTTGCGGCGGCTCTCATGCAGGATCGAGGCGCGGTCCAGTCCCACCACGACCTGGTCGCCCAGAATCTGGAGCAGCTGGAGGTCGTGTTCGCTGAAGGGCTGGCCATCCCGCCGGTTGTAGACGCTCACCGTGCCGAGCACGAAGCCGGCGGAGCGGAGTGGAATGATGGCGGAGGTCTTGAGGGACACCGGCATGCTGGGCTCGTGGTAATTCCGGGGATCGGCGCTCATGTCGTCCGAGACCAGCGGAGCGTCCTGGCTCACCGCCCATCCGAGTAGCGAGCCGTCCATCGGGATGAGCGTGCCGGTCGCCGCCTCGAGCGGGCCGGTGGCGGCCTTGAGCTTGAGGAACCGACCCTCCTCCACCACCAGCGTCACCGCCCCGCTCTCCGCCTCCAGAAGTTCGGCGGCCGATTGCGCCACTTCCTTGACCAGGCCATCGAGCTCGGTTCCCGCCAGCAGGGTACCGGCCAGGTGCCTCAGCCGTTCCAGCTCCCGGTTGCGCCGGTCCGCCCGGGCCAGTGCAGTCCGGAGCGAGGTCTTCTGGGCCTCGGAGAGCTCTCCCATGTGGCGGAAGGTGACCAGGGTGAGCAGCGTGGCCACCGAGGTGAGGAGCAGACCGACCCCGTCGTCCTGGCGGATCAGCCATACGCCGAGCCAGGTGATAATGATGGCCACACCGACAATCGAGCCGGTGTAGGAGAGCCGCCGCCAGTGGCGCTCGAGGCGCTGGGAGAAGCTGGAGATCGAAGACTCTTCGCGAGTGCTCAGGTGTCCCTTCACTTCGTTCAGAGCGAGATCTCAGGGGTCAGCAGTTCGTGGAACACAGTCTCACCGGTTTGCAGCATCCGACGCAAGTAGGGGCGGCAGAGCCCGCACTGGGCTCCGCAGCCGGTCTCCCGCATCAGGTCGGCCAGGTCCCAGCCGTGCGCTTTGGCCCGAGGCAGCAACACCTCGAAGAGGGTGCTCCGGCAAATGCATCGGTCGACCCGTACCGCGTCGGCTCGGCCGGTCATTAATGAACTTCTACTTCAACCATCCGGCCGCCCGACACCGCCTACCATCACGGATTCGTGGGCCGGATGTCCAGCTCGCTCACCAGCGCCCGTCCGGGGAGCGTCACCGCCTGCACAATAGTATCGGCTACATCCTCCGGCTGGAGGATGCGTTCGGGGTTGGACTTCAGCATCGGCTGGTCCTGGAGCATGGCGGTGGCCACCGACCCCGGGCAGATGGCAATTACCCGGATATTCTCCTTCCGGGTCTCCAGCATGAGCGACCGGCTGAACCCCAGCACCGCGTGCTTCGACGCCGTGTAGGCCGTGCCTCCCAGGAACCCACTTCGGCCGGCGAGGCTGGCCACGTTGACGATGGTGCCCTGCTGCCGGCGGCGCATGCCGGGGAGCACCGCCCGGGTGACCAGATACAGGCTCCGGACGTTGGTGGCCATGGTGGTGTCCCAATCGTCCAGGGTCAGTTCTTCGAACGGCTTGGCGATGAGCACCCCGGCGTTGTTGACCAGGAGGTCGAATTCGCCCAAGGCACCGGTCAGCCGCTCTACCGCGCGGGACACCTGATCCTGCTCCCCCACGTCGGCCGCGGCGCCTGCAGCTTCCATGCCCCCTTCCTTTAGATGTGTCACCACATCCTGGACCTTGGATTCGGTCCGCGCCACCACGCCGACCCGATACCCCGCTCTCCCCAGCGCGATCGCGGTGGCTCGTCCGATTCCTTCGGTGGCGCCGGTGACGAGGGCGGTTTGAGGCATGAGACAATGTAAACGGGGCGGTCAGTCGGTCGGGCGGTCGGCCGGTCGAGATAGTTTGTAACTGGCGACTGGCGACTAGTGACTAGCGACTCTCGACGTCCAATTTACCACCAGCGTAAACAGCAGCGGGTCCTCTGTCCCAGAAGCGATAAACAGCTGGCCGTCGGAAGACCCGGCTCAATCCCGCCGCCGCCGAGCTCGCGCTCGATGATGTAGGCCGGTCCGAGCGCCTGTTGCAGACGGTCCTGGGTGTCGGCCGGATTGACGCTCGAGAGCCTGTTACCGCGTGATCCAGCCGGCGAACGTGAGCCATGCCGGCGTTCCCGCGATCATTAGCCGGAAGGGTTGGGAAGCGACAACCAGAAGCCCGCCCCAGATCGTGGCGGGATGGATCTTCCGCCGGGTGGTGAGGTCGTAGACCAGCATCGCGACGATGAAGAGGTCGGCCAGGCCGAAGAAGGTCGGCGGGCCTGGAGGCAGGGGGAGGAAGCTCATCCGCGCGATCGGGGCAGCCAACAGCGAGATCATTGAAAGTGTCATCAGCCGCTTGTGGGCTTCGATCCTGCGGCGATAGTAAATCGCTGTAGTGACCAGGATCGCGAATACCACCATGTCGAAGAAGGGGATCGCAAAGAAGGAAGGAGCAGGGATCCCGGGTAGCGGAGAGATCCCGGTCCTGAGCCGGGTGATCGCGACGGTGGTCCCCACGATCACCACCAGTGCGGCGAGGACCGCGCCTGCGATCCCCATTCGCCGGTGCAGCCAGGTACGGCCGGTCGCCACCAGGGTGGCCTGGGCCAGGAAAAACAGGACCCAGGTGGTGAAGACCAGCCCATGCAGGTGGAGCAGGCGACTCAGCTCCGGCGTACCGTACCACGCCTTGAGGAAGTAGCTGCGGGAGAACCCGGCGAAGACCGTGATGGCAAAGGCGATCGCCATGCCCACGTAGAAGCGCCGGGTCCGCCGCCCGGTGCGTACCGCCGCCGCACTCACTGCCATGGCGTCTCCGATGTGAGGGGATGCAGCTAAGGTAAGAAGTTAGAGGTAAGATGTAAGAGGTAAGCGGGGAGGCTCACCGCTCACCGCACTCTCGCCCGCGACCGACGGACCGGACCGCCCGCCCGACTGCCCGCTTACCTTTCAAGCATGTCCCTCCCGCTCCAACACCCCGTCATCCGCGGCAATGGACGCGGCCGTATGGCTGGCTCACCGGCAGCGTCGTGGCGCGAGCGGCTCCAGGCGCTGCGGCACCTGCCCAAGCTGCTCCGGATGGTGTGGGACGCGGAGCCGCGGTATGTCGTCGGGATTCTGCTGCTCCGGGTGGCCCGGTCCGGCGTGCCGATCGCCGTGCTCTGGATCGGCAAGCTCATTGTGGACGAGGTGGTGGCGGCCGTCGCAGCCGCAGGGAGCGGAACACCGGTCCCCTGGAGCCGGCTCGCGCTGCTGGTGGGGGTGGAGCTCGGGATTGCGCTGGTGGGCGAGGCGCTGAGCCGAGTGTCGTCGCTGCTCGAGAGCCTGCTGGGAGACCTGTTCGCCAACCGGACCAGCGTGCAGCTCATGCAGCACGCGGCCAGCCTGGACCTGGAACAGTTCGAGAACGCCGAGATCTACGACAAGCTGGAGCGGGCTCGGCGGCAGACGGTAGGGCGGATCGGGTTGTTCACCATGCTACTCGCGACGCTTCAGGATCTGATCACCCTGGTGACCCTCAGTGTCGCCCTCGCGGTCTACGTGCCCTGGCTGCTGGTGCTGCTGGTGGTGGCGGTGCTGCCCTCGCTTCTGGGTGAGACCCACTTCGCCTCGCTGGGCTATTCACTGCTCTACTCCTGGACCCCGGAGCGCCGCCAGCTCGATTACCTCCGCTACATCGGCGCCAGCGACATCTCGGCCAAGGAGCTCAAGCTCTTCGGCCTCTCCAACTTTCTGGTGGGGCGCTACGACCGGCTCTCCCACGAGTTCTACGAGGCCAACAAGACGCTGTCGGTCCGCCGGAGCGTCATGTCGACCCTGCTCGCCGCCGTGGGGACGCTGGGCTACTACGGGGCCTATGCCGTCA
>JAICPP010000233.1 GCA_025929805.1 Gemmatimonadales bacterium
GAAGAAACCCCTAACAGCGGCAGACCGAAGAGTGCCATGATGGGGAGCCCTACTGCCAGACTCACCCGCGACGCCCAGTAGATCGAAACCGCGCGAGGATCGGAGAAGCCGGCTTGAATCAGGAACTGGCGGACTTCGGTGGTGTCCTTCCGTCCGCTGCCAACCTGCTGTCCCAGTGCCTGCAGCACCTTCAACAGTCGCTCGGATTTGACCTGCCGGCGCCTGCGCGAGATCGTGTCGTGAGCCTCTCCTGCCGGGTGCATTTGGTCCAACCGCCCAACAACGCTATCCCGTCCCGGACGCAGTTGCAGGAGAGTCAGAGCGAACAGGGCGACCGTCACGGCGGTCAGAAGCAGAATTATGGCAAGCATGAGCGTCTCAAATCTCGATCTTGATGATCTTCCGGATCCAGAGGAAACCCAGCAGCTGCATCGTAATCGCGACTATGATCAGAATTTTGCCGATCGGATCGGTGAACAGAATGGACATGTACTGGGGATTCAACATGTACAAAATCGAAAAGATGATGATGGGCAGCGCAGAAAGCAGGTAACCGGTCATCCGGCCCTGCGCCGTATACACCCGAATCTGGCGCCGGATGGTAAAGCGAGCCCGCACCACCGAGGACAGGTTGTCCAGGATCTCAGCAAGATTGCCGCCTACCTCCCGCTGAATGAGAATGGCGGTGACGAGGATCCTCACATCCACCAGACTTATCCGGTCGGCAAGGGACAACAGTGAATCCTGCAAGGGCAGGCCGAACCGCTGTTCCTCGAACACCCGACGAAACTCTCCTGCTACCGGCTCAGGGCCATCATCCGCCGCCATCTTGAACCCTGCCGAGAGCGGGTGCCCGGCCCGAAGGGCCCGGCCCACCAGGTCTATCGATTCCGGCAGGAACTCCTCGAAGGCGTTCATGCGCTTGGTTCGCTTCCGGCGGACATACATCGTGGGCAGCATGGCTCCCAGTATGGTAGCCATCAGACCTATGGGGACGGACCGGCTCAGGATCAATGTCATGCTCCCCAAGCCGACTGCCATGCCGATAGAGAGCATAAAGAGAGTCTGCAAGGTCCAGGGCACCGCCGCTTGCTGGAGCAGGAACTCGGCGTCCTGGAGCTGGGGCACCCTGGATATGATGGGCCGGAGCCAGGGCGACTGCATGACGGCGGACCGGAAGACGCTGGAACCCTGACCGGAGCCTCCGATCGGCTCGTTGGCGAGCGAGCGGAGGTGATCTACCATGCCGCGTTTGCGCCGATTCTCCTGGAGCCACTCCCAGAGGAACACCAACGAAACCGTTCCCAAGGCAACGGCCAGGAAGGCCACCAGGGCCGGTACCCAGGTGCTCGCAGGTATATCTACCATCGGGATATACCTCCACGGCCGTTCTCCATCGGGGTGGAGAACAGGAGGGCCGATAGATCGACGCCGTAGCTCTTCAGCCGGTCGGAGAAGCGAGGCCGGATTCCAGTCGCGCGGAAATGGCCCAGAACCTTGTCATTCTCGGCGACGCCCTCACGCTCGTACACGAAGATGTCCTGCATGGTGATGATGTCGCCCTCCATGCCCACGATCTCGGACACCTGCATCAGCTTGCGGGAGCCGTCGGAGAGCCGGCTCACTTGGATCACCACGTTGATGGCGCTCGCGATCTGCTGCCGCATGGCCCGTTCGGGCAGCTCCAGATTGGCCATCGAGATCATGGTCTCGAGCCGGCTGAGCGCGTCGCGAGGGGTGTTGGCGTGCAGAGTGGTGAGGGATCCGTCGTGCCCCGTGTTCATGGCCTGGAGCATGTCCACAGCCTCGGCACCACGACACTCACCCATGATGATCCGGTCAGGCCGCATCCGCAGGGCGTTGATGAGCAGTAATCGTTGGGGCACCTCGCCCTGTCCCTCGATATTGGCGGGTCGGGTCTCCAGACGCACTACATGGGGCTGCTTGAGCTGGAGTTCGGCCGAGTCCTCGATGGTGACGATCCGCTCAGTTATCGGAATGAACGAGGATAGAATGTTGAGCAGGGTAGTCTTGCCGGCGCCGGTGCCGCCCGAGATCAGTACGTTGAGCCGGGCCTTCACAATAGCCTTGAGAAGGGCCAGCATGGGGTCCGTGAGGCTCTCGGTGCGCAGGAGATCGTCTCCCGAAAGAGCATCGCGCTTGAACTTACGGATGGAGAGGTGCGGTCCATCCAGGGCCAGCGGCTTGATGATGGCATTGACTCGGGAGCCGTCAGGGAGCCGGGCGTCGACCATGGGAGAAGAATCATCGATGCGCCGCCCCACGGCCGACACGATGCGGTCGATGACCTGCAGCAGGTGTCGGTCGTCCTGGAACATCACATCGGTTTTCTCCAGCCGCCCGTGACGCTCGATATACACCTGCTTATAGGTGTTGACTAGAATGTCGGAAATTTCCGGGTCCTTGATCAGCGGCTCCAGGGGTCCCAGGCCAAAAATCTCGTCCAGCACCTGCACCACCACCGCGTCCCGCTCCTCGAAGTTGAGCGGCACCGACTCCTGGGTAATCAGGTCCTGTACGACCCGGCGGACTGCCTCGGCTACTTGCTGCCGATCGAGCCGGTCGAGGTTCGAGAGATTTAGACGTTCCAGCAGTTTCCGATGCACCCGGCCCTTGACCTGCTGGAGCGCATGGACGCCGTGGGCGCCCTCGGTAATCCCGACTTGATCTGTGGGAGCGGTGACTCCATTAGAGGCCGCGCCCCGGGCGGATTCCCAAGGTAGCGGGGGCCGTGGGCCATTCCCTGCGGGAGGAACGCCAGTGGAGATCTTGGGATCAGTCATGCCCTATTTTCCTCCCTCTTGGCGCTTGCTCTTCTTGCCCACGCCCTGAAATGGCGCCGCCAGAATCCGGCCCAGCCGAGAACGCTGCAAACTCTTATCGACCGGCTTGCCGGTCACTTGGGCCGCGAGCCCCGCGAGATCTCGAGTATAGGGAGAGCCGCCGTTCAGAACGATCGGCTTTCCGGCCGTGACCGAGCTGGTCACCGCTTCGTAATCGTTGCTCACCTTCCAGAACACCTTGATGCCGAGGCTACGCTCCACATCCTCGACCGAGACCGTATCCCTGGGATCGTAGCGGTTGAGAATGAGACGGATCTGCTCCTCACCCTTGGTCAGCACTCGTTTGAACAGCGGCATTCCGCGCTGGATGTTCCGGAGGGACTGCAGGTCGGCAATGCCCACCACAAACAGGAGATCGGCCTGCTCGAAGACGGCCAACGTCGAGGGAGCGAAGGAGCGGGGGGTGTCGACAACAATGTAGTCGTAGTGCTGGCGTAGGAAAGCCAGAATACGACGAATGTGCTCCGGCGTGATCGAGTCGGCCTTGTCCGGTTCAACCGGCGCCGACAGGAGATCGATCCCCGAAGCATGGTGATCGATGTACGACGCCAGTAGTCCGGCGTCCATTCGACGAAAGTTCTCGACAAAGTCGATCAAGCTGAAGCGGGGCTGGGTACCCAGCACGAGGGCGCTCTCGCCCAGCTCGAGGTCCAGATCCACCAGCAGCGTCTTCGTCTTGGTAAATCGGTGGATCAGGATAGCCAGATTGGTCGCCAGGGTGGTCGAGCCTGCGCCGCCCTTAGGGCTGAAAAACGAGAAGATCTTTCCTGGTTGGCGCTGCTTCTCTCCATCCGGCTTGCGCAGCTTTTGGGCGGAACGCAGAGCAGCCGCACGGAGGTCCTCGGGAAGCACCGGCTTGGGGAGGTAGTCGGTAACGCCCACCCGCATGGCCTGCAACAGCTGCTCGCTGGAGAGCGCCGGGCCACTGGCGATGAACAACTGCGCTGGATTCAGCTCCACTAGGTACTGGGCCAGCTGTAGACCGAGATCCTGGCTCTCCTCCAGGTCCAGAAAGATCAACTCCGGGGCGACCGCGCGCAGAGCCTGGATTTGCTGTTCCCCCAGCTGATACAGGGGCACCGTGAGCTCCAGCTCCAGCGTCAGGGGGCGGTCGGGTCCGGTCAGGAGCTGCTTGACCTGGCCCACGAAGGTCGAGTCGGTGGAGATAAGTGCCGCTCGCGCCAGCGGTCCGTCAGTCATGAAGGCAGCGATTCTGTCATTATGAGTTCCTATTTGATAAGCTGAACGACCTTTATCAGCGACCCGGTGCTACCCCCGCCGCCGCCCCGCCCGCCGACGTACCCAAGGAACCGGCCGGTAATCGCCGACTTGCAGCTCGCACCCGAACACCCCGGGGGGCGCTCGTCCACCCAGATCTTGGCGAAATTATTGAAGACCAGCGTGTTGTCGCTGGGGCCCGTCATTTCGTTTTCGGGATCGTAA
>JAICPP010000306.1 GCA_025929805.1 Gemmatimonadales bacterium
GGTACTCGACCCCGGCCAACCGAGCCGCCGGAGGCCGCCGATAGGTGCCGAACACCCGGTAGCCGGCGGCCTGCAGCGCCCGCGCGGTCGCCTCGCCGATCCCTCCCGATGCGCCCGTCACGATCGCCACGGGCCGCGTCTGCTGGTCCTGATGCTCTGCCATACTGTGCTCGCGTTCGTTAAGGTCACCTGCTGTACGTCTGTATATGATGCTCATCATATTTGTGAGCACAACCAAGCCCCGGCATCGGCCACTTGGGTATCAGCCTACCGGGGTGAGGTGGTTCAGCGCCGCCTCGCGCAGCGCCTCTGAGAGCTTCGGATCGTCCACGGCCCGGGCCAGGACCAGCGCACCTACCGCGGTGGCCAGGGTTACCAGCGCGCGCTCGTGCGCGCCAGGCTTCCCCCAGTCCGGCGACTGGCGGGTGACCAGGTCGATCATCTCTTTGATGCGGCGCGTCGCGGCGCGCCGGACCTGGGCGGACTGGCGCGGCATCTCCGAGCCGAGCGCGGCGACTGCGCATCCGCTCTCGATGCCCTCCACGTGCGCCTTCGACAGGTAGGCCCGAAGCATCGCCTCCAGCGCCTGCTCCGGTGGTGCGGCGGCAGCGACACGCTCCAACGTCGCCACCGTCTCGGCCCCAGCGCGGTCGGCCGCCTCGGCCAGCATCCCTTCGCGCGAGTCGAAGTGGGCGTAGAAGCCGCCGTGCGTGAGGCCGGCCTCCTTCATGATGTCGGCGACGCCGGCGCCGCCGTAACCGCTGCGCCGGATGACACGGGCGGCGGTCTCCACGATGCGTTTGTGGGTGGCTTCCTTGCGGCTGGGGGTGGGTCGTTTCGAAGCGGCGCTCATATGATGAACATCATACACACGTCACGGCTCGCGCGCAAGGGGTACCGCGGGCGGGGCCGTCGCGAGATTGCCACATGCCAATCAGTTGTGGATGCTCGTTGGCTTTGCGCTCTTCGCGCGGTTACGCATGGAATGGGAATGCCTTGAGGTCTTTCCTCAGGCCACGGTCGCGTTGCTGGGTGTGGGCGGCACCCACAAGAGCCGCCACGAGGGTCTGGAAGCCCAGCTAGCTGCTGCGGCTAGGTGGACGGGCTGGCCTGATCCGCCATCGACTGGAGCGTTGTCGACCATCGGGTATGGGAGTCGACATGATCAGCTGGACGCCTACTTGGCTGCCTGGGTGGCGAGTCTAGATGAGTCCCAGCGGGAGGCTCTCGGAACGCCCCCGACGGACGTGATCTGGGTTCCGAAGCTCGGTGTTGCCTAACCCGCGCATGCAGCCGACAGGCCGGGATGGGCCGGGGCTCCAAGTGGGCGCCGGGCTCCTCTAGGCCAGGTAGTGGAAGCATACGTTTGTGTGGGCAGTAGGATGATCGCCTGCAGCTGATGCGCAAGTCGTTAGGCCGACACCAAAGGTGTTTTTGTAACCGCGGTCATTCAACCGACTACAAAGTTTTCCGGAGGATTCATGCGCTACGTCGATGGCTTTGTGATACCGCTACCGAAGAAGAACGTGCAGGCCTACCGTCGAATCGCCCTGAAGGCTGGCAAGATATGGCGCGAGTACGGTGCCCTTGAGTTCCGCGAATGCGTCGGTGATGACCTCGCCGTAAAGGGTATGGTGCCGTTCTCGCGCAGGATTAAACTCAAGCCAGGTGAGACCGTGGTATTCTCATGGATCGTGTTCAAGTCACGAGCCCATCGCGACCGCGTCAACGCCAAGGTGATGAAGGACCCACGTTTGGCCATGGATCCAAAGTCGATGCCCTTCGATGTTAAACGCATGCTCTACGGCGGATTTAAAGTCCTGGTCGATGCTTGAGCAAACTCACCGGCCATTATTGCTACGGCTAGGACAGCCCTGCTGCCCGGTGCTGCCTAACCCACAAATGCAGCTGACAGGCCGATCGGCGCCCCTGCTCCGTGCGGGCGGCACCATCGCTGGCTGCGAAGCCGAAGCGTTTATTTGTGTGGGCACAGGCTTTATAGGGCCTGCAGCTGATTTGCATTCCGTTAAACAGCGGCTCCTGGCAGAACTGGAACTCAGATGCGCCTAGTATTGTACCGCGTTGCAGTGAGCGTTGACGGGTACATCGCCGGGCCCCACGGCGAGGTAGACTGGATCGCCCAAGACCCTACAGTGGATTTTGCGAAGATCTACGAGTCCGTGGACACCGTCCTCCTGGGGCGGCGAACCTATGAACTCACCCGCCAACCGGGGGCACCCCCCTGGCCGCGGGGTTGGCAGATCTATGTCTTCTCAGGATCGCTGAGGCCGGAGGAGCATCCAGGGGTGACGGTTGTGAGCGCCGACGCTGGCCCGCGCGTTGCTGCCCTCCGGGCGGCGCCCGGGCGGGAGATCTGGCTCTTTGGCGGTGGCAGTCTGTTCCGCAGTCTGCTGGTGGCCAAGCAGGTAGACCTTGTGGAGCTCATGGTCATGCCGGTCCTGCTTGGGGGCGGCATCCCACTCCTGGAGGCGGGAGCACCGCTGACTCGGCTCGCACTGGAGGAC
>JAICPP010000153.1 GCA_025929805.1 Gemmatimonadales bacterium
GATCCCGACGGGTTCGCCAGCCGCTTTGGCGTTCGGGTTCAGGGCGACAACTTTGGTGACGGGTTGGACGCGCTCCTCCGAGATGGGCGCTGGCGCCAGTGTGGGGAGCAGGCCCGCGAGCACGTGATGAACCGGTTCGAGCTCAGGTCAGCCATCGACCAGCATCTCGCCATGTACCAAGAGCTGATGACCGAATGACTCTCGGGGATCTCCGTCGCGAATACGCCCACGCCCGGCTGGATGAAAAGGACGTGAGTCACGATCCCATCGTGGAGTTCGCCCGCTGGTTTGCCCAGGCACAGGAGGCGCAGGTGGCCGAGCCGAACGCGATGACCCTGGCCACGGCGACGTCCGCCGCAGCCCCGTCCGCCCGGCTGGTCTTGCTCAAGGCCTTCGATGAGCATGGATTCGTCTTCTTCACCGACTACCGGAGCCGGAAGGGTCAGGAGTTGGATGAGAACCCGCGGGCGGCGCTGGTCTTCTACTGGGTGGAGCTGGAGCGCCAGGTGCGGATCACCGGAACGGTGGAGCGGACGTCGGCCGAGGAATCAGCGGCGTACTTCCGGACCCGTCCGCTGGGGAGCCGGTTGGGAGCATGGGTCTCGCACCAGAGCCTGGTCATTCCATCGCGGGCACAGCTCGAGCGTGGCCTCAGAGAGGTGGAGGCGCGATTCCCGGATGGGAATATTCCGTTGCCGCCGCATTGGGGTGGCTACCGGGTACAGCCTGAGGTGATCGAGTTCTGGCAGGGGCGGGAGAGCCGGCTGCACGACCGGATTCGATATACCCGCGCCGGCGAAAGATGGCGGATCGAACGGTTGTCGCCGTAGCTGATTCGAACACCAACCGCCCCCTGAAGGCGGGCGGGTGAAGCGTCAGAAGTTCGCCGTGAGGCCCCCCAGTACCCGCCGGCGGATGACCGACCCGCCATAGAGCTGGAACCGCTCCTGGTCCAGCACATTGGTGGCCATGGCGTGGATCCGAAGGTTGTTATTGATCCGGAACCCGGCGCCCACATTCAGGAACTCACTCGCGGGGACGTACCCCTGAAACACGCCGGCCGCCCACTGGTAGCCGTCCACCAGCCGCAGGGAGGCGTTGGCATCGAAGCGCTGATCGGCGTAGGACAACCCGAACGTCGCCTTCTTGCTCGGCGTGTTGGGGAGCAGCTGATCTCCGGCCGCCTGTGATTTGACCTCGAAATCGAAGCCGGTGAAAGACACGTCTCCCCGAAGTTCGGGCGTAAACTGATAGCCGACCCCCAACTCCACCCCCCGCTCCGTCACCCGCCCCGCATTGCTGTAGGAAAGCACCACGGCTCGGCTGCCATCGGGCAGGGTGGCCAGCGCGGGAGCACCCGAGATCGTCGTTCCGGCCTGCACCTGGGCGTAGCCACCCTGAAGCAGGGGGATGGGCGCCCGCAGTGCGGCCGCCTGGGCGGGACTGATCTGGCCACCCGATTCAAGCTGCTGGATCCGCTGATCCAACGCGGTGAGATCGGCCGGCACGTTGATACCGTTATCGGTCAGCTGGAAGGTAGGAAAGAGCGGGTTCACTCCCGGCAGAAGGTCGGTGACGAAGTTCTCCAGCTCATTGATGTAGAAGTCGGCGGTGAAGTACAACGTGTTGGACAAGCTCCCCTTGTAGCCCAGCTCCCAGCCCACAACCGTTTCGACATCCAGCCCCGGATTGCCCAGCGCGAGCACCTGGGTCTGCCCCGAGAAGTTCCAGGGGAGGCTGCTGTGAAGCGTCAGCCCCGCCAGGGCAGCCGGTGGCAGACTCGCCTGGACCTGGGTGTAGTAGTTCTCGATGCCGGCTTCGATCGTGGCAGGTCCGGTCGTAGGCGCCCCCGCCGGTGCGCGGAGGAAGAACTCGGAGTAGTTCGGGGTCTGAAACGCCCGATTCACCGAGAAGCGGAAGGAGTGATTCTCCTGCGGCGTAAACACCACCGCACCCTTCGGTGAAAACTGGGTATCGAACAGCGAGCCATCGTCCACCCGGGCCGCACCCACCAGGCGCAGCTCCGGAATTAGCTTGTACTCGACCTGGCCATAGGCCGAGTAGTAGTCGTCATTGCGGTCGTCGTTGACCGGATCCATCAGGGTTCCGAAGGTATTGACCCGTGTGTTCCGGTAGGAGGCGCCGTACACCACCCGGCCTCGCTCTTCCTGGAAGTTCCAGTTCTGCTGTCCCTCCAGGTGGAAGATGTCGGACCGCTCCTCCAACGGCGCGCCGGATGAAAGCGCCACTTGAGAATCGATCGAGGTCCGGCTGTTCCAGAAGGCAAAGAGATTGTAGCGATCAGCGGCAAGGGCCACCCGGGCGTAAGGCTTGATGGCCTTGAGCACCTGCACCCGGCCGATCCCGGTGACAAACACTTCGTTCTGGACCTGCGCCGCCCCACCGTCGGCCGACAGGACCGAGCCGTTGTTGAGGTAGTAATCCAGGCGGGCCGAACCGTAGGCATTCTCCAGCGGACTGCGATCGCCCAGCGGAGCACCGGTGACGGGGTCCTTCGATTGGCCGCTGAGCGGCGTTACCTCACGCGCCGGGCCCACCGGCTCGTCGGTCGCGTCGGCATACTCCTGCTGGAGCGAGCTGGCGTCGTTCAGGGTGCGGGAGCGGGAGTAGGTATCGCTCCGGTTGTATCCCGCATTGAACCGATAACCGAACCGATCACCATTGAAGACGCCGGCATGCCGGAGGTCTCCCCGAAAGGTCTCCAGCTCTCCGCCCCCCAGTGTAAGCTTGGTGCCGGCTACCTCGCGTGCCTCGGGAGTGACGATATTGATGACGCCGCTGAAGGCGTTGGCTCCGTACAGTGCAGACCCGGGGCCTCGCACCATCTCCAACCGTCCGAGGTCTTCCAGCGGCTGGACCATGCCATTCCATTCCTGGGCCCCCAGGAATGCAATGGAGAGGTCACGCCCGTCCTGGAGCACCAGGACGCGGCGGTTGAGGGACGAGTTGAATCCGCGGGCATTGACGTTGAAGTCGTTGACGCCGCTCTGGACCACGTCCACGCCCGGGACGGTCTGTAGTGCCACGGGTGCCTGGCCGGTGATGGTTGTGTTCTGGAGTACCTGCGGATCCACGACGGAAATTGCGGCCGGCGCCTCCACGATCCGTTCCGGCGTCCGCGAAGCGGCCGAGACCACCAGTTCGGTAAGCGCCACGGCGACCGGCTCGAGCGCCGCGTTGACGGTTGCGGTGCCGCCGGGTTCGACTGTGGTCTGTACCTCGGTTGGCCGGTACCCCAGCCAGCGGAATACAATGGTCTGTGGCCCTGCGGGCACCCGGCGCAGGGTATAACGTCCGTCCGGACCGGTCACCGTACTCACGCCGATGCCCTGGACGCTGACCGATACGCTGGCCAGCGCCGAGCCCTCACCGGACCTCGTAACCGTTCCGGTGACAGTCCCGGTTTCTTGAGCCACGGCAGTAGGAGCCAGGCAGGCGACGGTGATCAGCAGGAAAAGAAGGTTGCGCAGAGTGGCAGACAGGGACTGGGGCATACGAGCGTCCTCATCTCCTCGATTATGGGCGGGGCACGAATGGCCGCGCCCTGCTGAGCAGCGATGGCAGGAGTCCGAATACGACGGAGAAGCACCATCAGTATACAGACCGAAAACGTCCGGGACCAGCGTCACCCGGGCCCGTATGGGATTATGAGAATTGCGCTTTCCTTCTCCTTAGTGAGAATCGGTTCGCTGGCCGCTCTGGCCGCCTGCCATGCCGGCAGCCCTCCGACTACCCACCCGGTCCGATCAGCCGGGATATTCACCAAACCAATCTCCTTTGCCATTCTCGAGGATTATGACAAGGGGCATGATCTGGGCGAAGTCGCCCGGGATTTCAAACTCTACCGCGAGCTCGGTGTGCCGGTCTGGCGAGGAAGCTTCGGTTGGGATGATTACGAGCCCAGGCCGGGACATTATGACTTCGAGTGGCTGAGCCAGTTCGTAGCGCTGGCCGACAGCATGGGGATCTCACTTCGGCCTTATCTCGGTTACACCCCCGAGTGGGCCGCGCGACGCGGAAAGGATGAGCACGTCTGGAACGATCCTCCTCGCCGGACGGGCGACTGGGTGCGGTTCGCCGATGCGCTCGCCGGAAAACTGAAATCATCTCGAAGTCTCCTGTCGTACGAGATCTATAACGAGGAAAACGTCCCTCTTTGGTGGGAGGGTACCGCCTATGAGTACGCCACGGTCCTCTGGGCCGGAGCTGAGGCCATTCGCCGGGCCGATCCCGACGTTCAGATCCTGTTGGGGGGCATGGTGTGGCCCGATGTGGAGTGGCTGGAGGTGACTTGCCAGGACGGGCGCGCGCCGTTCGACGTGCTTCCGTTTCATGCCTACCCGGAAACCTGGACGCCTGACTCGGTCGTGGTGGAGAACTACCTCGGCCCGCCGTATCGCGATGGTTTTTTGCCGGAAGCAGATCAGTTGTGCGGCCGGAAGCCGATCTGGATCAACGAAGTCGGCTTTGCCACCACTCCCGGGAAGAGCGAAGAGGAACAGGCCGACTGGTGGGTCAGAGCCTTTGCCACGTTCCTGGCGGAGCCGCGGGTGGAGCACCTGGGCATCTATGAGATCAGGGACCAGCGAGCCGATACCCCTGTGATCGGCGATGCGCCGAACTACTATCTGGGACTGATCCGGTCGGACGGGACTCCCAAGCTTTCCTTCAGGACGGTCCGCCTCCTGGTAAGGCTGTTTGGTACCGACTCCATAACCGTGGCCGACCCGGAGCTTCGGGTGCGGGTCGCTGAGGGAAAGGCAGGCGAGCTGTATCATCACCTCTTCGTGCGGCCAGACGGACGGCAACTGGTGTTCGTCTGGGACCGTACCTCGAATCCAACCGTGGAACTGGAGCTCTCGCGGGCAGCCACCCGGGTAACGGCCTATGGCTCCGACGGCGAGCCAATGGTCTGGAGAGAGACCGGGCCACGTTCCATTCGGAAGGTCAAGCTCGAGCCCGGAATGGCGCGGATCTTCGAGGTGGAAGGCTGATTCGGCGCTCTCCCTGCTAGCTTCCGGGGGTCCGCAGCGAATCGCCGCCTTCGGTGCGGCTCAGTCAGAACCTGTCACGATAAGACATATGCGCACACCAATCGCTTCCGCAATTCTGTTGCTTTCACTGGTCAAGAGCCTGCCGGCGCAAGACATCTCTCGCGCGGAATACGCCGCCCGCCGCGATTCGCTGGCCGCTCGCATAGACAGCGGCCTGGTGATCGCCTTCGGTGCGCCCGATCCCACCGGCATACACGAGGCATCCCAGCTCCCGGCCTTTCGCTACCTCACCGGTTTTCTGGAACCCAATGCCGCGTTCGTGCTGGTCAAGCGCGGCGGGCGGGTGACAGGAACGCTGTTCACCGCCTCGCGCGATCCTCGGCGGGCGCTGTACGACGGCTTCCCGCCCGACTCGGCCGCGGTCGCCAGGGCAACCGGGTTGGCCGTGAGATCGCTGCCGGCTCTCGGTCCTTACGTCGACTCGGTGCTACAGCCGGGGCTGCCGGTCTACGACCTGCGCGACTTCGCCTCCAGTGACGCGGCGCGCCAGGACTCGCTGACGCGGGGAGCCCGCTTCATGGCCGATCTGGCTGCGCAACAGCGGACGCCGCTCCAGATCCGCGACGCGCATCCGATCGTGGACAGCCTGCGCGCCCGGAAGTCCCCTGCCGAGCTGGCGCTCCTGCGGAAAGCCATCGACATCACGGTCGCGAGTCAGACCCAGGCCATGCGCTCGGCGAAACCGGGAATGTGGGAATACGAGCTGGAGGCACAGGTGGAAGGCGGGTTCCGCCGGGCCGGAGCCGATGGGCCGTCTTTTGGCTCCATCGTCGGCTCGGGGCCGAACTCGACCCAGTATCACTACACCCAGAACAACCGGCGTATGGCCGCAGGGGACCTGGTGCTCATGGATGTGGGAGCGGCCTACCGCGGCTATGCTGCCGACGTGACCCGGACGGTTCCAGTGAGCGGCAAGTTCACCCCGGAGCAGCGGGCGGTCTACCAGCTGGTGCGAGATGCTCAGGCCGCCGCCGAGCGCGCGGTCAAGTCGGGCGCACCATTCGGCGCGTGGCGCGACTCGGCTCGCGTGGTCCTGGGGCGGGGACTCACGAAGCTCGGGCTGGTCGAATCGGCCGACGCCACCTTCGATCCGCCGTGGTCGGCGGGTTGTCAGGCCAACCCGGTGATGTGCACCCAGGCGTTTCTCTACATGGCGCACGGGCTGGGGCACGGCATTGGCCTCGAGGTGCACGACCCACCCCGCTACGGCGGCACCGGCACCTTCGAAGTGGGCCAAGTCTTCACCATAGAGCCCGGGGTGTACATCAGCACCCGGCTGCTCGACATGCTGCCCGACACGCCGAAGAACCGGGTGATGATCGCCAAGGTCCGGAAGACGGTGGAGCGCTATCAGAACACGGGTGTTCGGATCGAGGACGACTATGTGGTCACGACCAGCGGCATCGAGTGGTTGTCGCGCGGGCCGCGCGAGGTCGCCGAGATCGAGGCCCTTAGAGTGGTGTCATCCGGTGCCAGGTGAGCGCGGCCCAGCATCGGCAAAGCTCACCACAGAGGCGCAGAGAACACGTGAATTTCTTAGTCCAGAGTTCTTGATCTTTGCTAGAGACGTCATAGCACGTTAACGTTCGATTGCCGCCAGGGGCATCGTGGCGAGTCACGAGTCACGAGTCTCGAGTCACGACGTGGCTCGCAGTTCCGGCTGAGTTTCACGACTCGCGACTTGTGACTCGCGACTCGACCACGATTGAGAAGTCACCCTTGGAACCTGATCCGGCTGATACCGGCGAAGGGAGTGCGGCGACCTGCGACTCCCTCGCGGGCGCTCGCTCCCACCGACCACGGAGTGAGCGCAATGGCCTCCCCCACCAGACCTGCCCGTTCCAAGCGATCTAAGCAGACCCGACCGGCAATCGCGCCCGCTGATCGCGGTGATTACGGCGAGGCGTTCCCCCACTCAACCAAGGTCTACATCGAAGGGCCGCACGGGATCCGGGTTCCAATGCGGGAGATCGCGCTCGCCGGTGGCGAGCCTCCGCTTCGGGTCTATGACACCAGTGGGCCATTGGGCCTCGATGTCAGGCAGGGTCTACCGTCGGTGCGGGGGGAGTGGATTCGAGGGAGGGCCCGGGGTGGGGGAAATCTGATCCCCGAGGCACTCTATCGCCCTGTTCTGCGGGGGAGGGGACCCGTCACCCAGCTCCACTACGCCCGCCGGGGGGAGATCACTCCCGAGATGGAGTTCGTCGCCCTTCGTGAGGGTATGCCCGCGGAGTTCGTGCGCAGCGAGGTCGCCCGGGGCCGCGCGATCATTCCGGCCAACATCAATCACCCCGAGCTCGAGCCGATGATCATCGGGCGCAGCTTCCACGTGAAAATCAACGCCAATATCGGCAACTCGGCGGTGACGTCCTCGATCGAGGAGGAAGTCGAAAAGCTCCGCTGGGCCACGCTGTGGGGCGCCGATACCGTGATGGATCTCTCCACCGGCAAGCATATTCACGAGACCCGCGAATGGATCATTCGGAACTCCGCGGTTCCCATCGGCACCGTGCCGATCTACCAAGCGCTGGAGAAGGTCGGTGGGGTGGCGGAGGACCTCACCTGGCAGATCTACCGCGATATTCTGATCGAGCAGGCGGAGCAGGGAGTGGACTACTTCACCGTGCACGCCGGTGTGCTGCTCCGCTACATCCCGCTCACCGCCGATCGGGTCACCGGCATCGTCTCCCGGGGCGGCTCCATCATGGCCAAGTGGTGCCTGGCGCATCACCAGGAAAGCTTCCTCTACACCCGTTTCCCCGAGATCTGCGAGATCATGGCGGCGTACGATGTGTCGTTCTCGCTGGGAGACGGGCTTCGACCCGGGAGCATCGCCGACGCTAACGACGAGGCCCAGTTCGCCGAGCTCAGGACGCAGGGAGAGCTCAACCGGATCGCCTGGGAGCACGAGGTCCAGGTGATGAACGAGGGGCCGGGGCACATCCCCATGCACCTCATCAAGGAAAACATGGAGAAGCAGCTCGAGTGGTGCGACGAGGCGCCGTTCTACACCCTGGGGCCGCTCACCACCGACATCGCGCCGGGGTACGATCACATCACCAGCGCCATCGGGGCCGCGATGATTGGCTGGTACGGCACCGCGATGCTTTGCTACGTCACCC
>JAICPP010000346.1 GCA_025929805.1 Gemmatimonadales bacterium
GATAGGGGGCCGAGCACAATTCGTGTAAAATCCTAGCACATCGGCAGCTCGGCACTCCTGGAGGCGCTCAAGACCCCCGAGTCACCGTCTCAAACGGGATGGCTTGGGCCAAAGCATGTGCCTGTTAAAGTATCTGTCGTTGAGAGAGTTTCGCAAATAAATTAACGCCTTGTGGAAGTAGTGCTACAGTGATGCAATTAAAGATTCCGGGGTTTTGAAGCCGCCTAATCGACGCACCTGATCTTTGACGCCTGCCAAGTAGCGAAAGAAGTTACGGATCGCGCCGATTTGCTCGTGGAGGGTAGCAACCCAGTGATTATGGGTCACCCCACGCCGCAACCACTTCCAGATCCGCTCTTGCGGATTCAGCTCCGGCGAATAGGCCGGTTGGGCCTTCAGCATGAGCCGACCGCTGGCCTCACGGACGACCTCCTCGACCGCCGCCCCTTTGTGCTGGGCACCCCGGTCGTGGATGATCAACAGCTGTTTCCCTGGCTGGTAGGCCAGCAGCTGCCGCAAGAATTGAGCGAACTCCGCTTGGCCCAATTCGGGGCTGAGGTGGTAGTGTGTCCGCCCCGACAACGGAGCCACGGCGCCATAGACATGCATTCTGGTGTGGATATCGCCCGTCGGCACCTCGGGCACGTCGTCGACCAAGCACCACTGAGCGGTCAGCGTTGGGTGCCGGCGGACCGTCGCCTCATCCACAAAGAGCAGCTCCCAGTCCTCGGGCCACGCCCCCAGCAGCTCCTCGAGCTCCGCGCGAAAAGCCGCTTGCTCCTCAGGGTTGCCCTTCAGGTGACGGTGGCGCAGCCGGCGCAGGCGAAACCCCAGCCCATGCAACAGCTGCCGAACCCGCTCACGGCAGTACTCGATTCCCAAGCGGGTCGCGATGAAGTGCCGGACCAACTTGGTGGTCCACAAACTCATGTGATCACCCAGCTCTCGCGGACAGCGGCGGACCGCCTCTTTGACCTGGGTCCGTTGCTGCGCCGTCAGTCACGCTGGCCGCCCTGGGATGAGCTCGCGCTCCAGCCCCTGAAGGCCGCCCTGGTTGAAGGCGTGCACCCAGCGCCGAATGGTGTCTTCCTCCCGATACAGCCACTGCGCCACCTCAGGACAGCTTTTGCCATCGATCAGCAGCAGAATACAGTGGTACCGCTCACGCAGTCGGACATCGTGCGTCTGCCGAAAGGCACACCAAATATCCTCGCGTGGAACTGTGGTATTGCTAATCGTTACCATTGTTCAGGCCCTCCTCTTGTCTGCTCCCTTATACCGTGGGGCCTGAAAAACGGGGATTATTTTGTTGCATCACTGTAGCAGCGCCAGGGCGAGGCTGAAGAGCACGGCCATGGTGAGGTAGAGATGCGTCACGCGGGAGATGGTGGCAAGGGCGAGCGCCGAGAGCCCCAACGCCAGGACGCCGACGCCGAACGGCAGGCGCGGGTCGAAGCGGTCGAGGCACCGGCCGGCTAACGGGCTCAGGAACCCGGCGACGAGCATTGCCAGTGAAAACGCCCCGGTGATGCCGGCGCGCTCCCAGCCGAACTCGTGCACCAGCGCCACCAGGAGCACACCGTAGGCCGTCTCACTGCCCCGCCGTGCCGCCACGAAGAGGAAGCAAGCCCCGGTGACCCACCAGCCGTAATAGAGGCGCCCCA